>JAQGPD010000521.1 GCA_028293305.1 Verrucomicrobiales bacterium
GTCGGGAAGCGTGGCTTTGGTTTCCCAGATTCCCTCGGGCGTGGTGGCCGGCGCGGCGGCGGAGAGGTATTTTTCGAACCAGGCCACCAGAGCCGTGCTGGCTGCTTTTTCGTCAGGACCGGCGAAGCCATGGGCGGCTTCCGGGAAGGTGATGAGGTCGGTGGGAACCTTTTCCTTTTTGAAGGCGGCGACGATGTTTTCGCTGTGAAGCGGGAGCACCAGCGTGTCCTTCATGCCGTGCACCAGGAGGCTGGGCGCGTCATCGGAAGTGACCAGTTTCAAAGGCGACATGGCGTCCGCCTGGTCGGCCGGGAAGCTGAGCGCGGGGAAACGCTTGTCGTTGATATAACCGTTAAGATCCGTTGGTGGAAAATACGCGGTGACGGCGGCGACGCGGTCGCTGATCTTCTCCACGGGGTCGGGCGAGGACGCATTTCCGCCATCCGATCCCGTGCCCAGCATGAGCGAAAGATGCCCGCCCGCACTGCCGCCGAACACGCCCAGTCTGGCGGGATCGATGCCTGTGGCCGGAGCGTTCAGCCGGATGTGGCGCACGGCGCGGCGCACATCCGCGACCGCATCGGGCACTTTGAAATAGGGACTGCTGCCGTGCCGCACCAGGTAGAGTGTGAAGCCGCGGTCCAGCAACATGCCAAAGGCATTGCTGTCCTTGGCGGCCATGGCTTTGGTGATCAAAGGCGCGGGATCCATCCACATGGACACCCAGCCGCCGCTGACCATGAAGAGCACGGCCGCTCCGTTGGGCTTGGCCGGCTTCACGATATCATATGTCAGCGCCATGCCCGCCTTGTGCCCATATACCACATCCGTCGTCAGCACCGGCGCCGCCGCCGGAGCTTCCTGTGAATGAGCCACTCCGACAGCGGCAAAAATGGAGAAAACCGGCGGGGACGCCAGCAAAAGCAGGAGCCTGGCAAAGAAACGGTGGGCAATCATAATAAAGGATTGGGATAAAAGGCGACAGCGGGGCGGAGTCCTATTGGACGCGCCATGGGAATGTATTGTTACAGCCACCGGCGGGAGAATTTTTCCAAAACGACCGGATTGGAATACAATCCCACGGCCGGCCGGGTGGCAAATTGTATTTGCCGAACGCGAGAATCGACGGGCCGGGATGCCGCGGATTGCGGTGGAGGGAGGGGGCGTTGGGGAAGGTTGGCGGGGTGGGGCCGGGGGGCATGGTTGGTGCAGGGGATGGGGCTTACGCCTCCGGCCGGTTTTCCGGGAGATCCGGCGGGGGCGGGCTGTTGAAAAGTTAGGACCACAACTTTTGTATGAAGCGTTTTTTCAGAAACAACGGGCTTTCATTGGTATTGGGGACCCTCTTTTTGGTCTTCTGGGCGGGGCAGGCAGTGGCGGGGTGGAAGGTGCATAACGGGGACCGGGTTCTGCATGCCGCGGGGGAATTGTCGTTTTCGGAGTATCTGGCGAGCGGACATTTTTGGCAGGCAACGGGTGAAAATTGGGAGAGCGAGTTTCTGCAAATGGGAGCGTATGTGCTGCTGACCTGTTTTCTTTTCCAAAAAGGTTCGGCGGAATCCAATGATCCGGACGCCTGTGACCCGGCGGCGGAGGCGGAGGCGGCGGCGGTGAAAAAGCGTTATGGGGTGCTTTACCGGAACTCCTTGTCGCTGGGATTTTTGGTTTTGTTCCTATTGAGTTTTTGGATGCATGCGGAGGGTGGGCTGCGGCAATGGAACGCCGAGAATCTGGAACACGGTGAGGCGCCAGGCACGATGACGGATTTCCTGACGGGCGCCGAGTTCTGGTTTCAGTCCCTGCAAAATTGGCAGAGTGAATTTCTGGCGGTGCTGTCGATTGTCCTGCTGAGCATTTTTCTGCGCCAGGACGGGTCGCCGGAAAGCAAGCCGATGGTGGCCGCCAATTCCGATACCGGCGAGTGAAGGAACGCTGTTTTGTGTCAGGCGCGCCGCGGCCGCGGAAGGCTGACCGCAGCGGTGCGGGGACTCAGAAACCTGTCAGGATGCGGACATCGGTTTCCAGGGTGACGGGGCAGTGGTCGGAGCCGTGGATGTCCTGACGGATGCGGCATGTTGTCAGGGCGGGTCGGAGTTTGGGGGAGGTGCACCAGTAGTCGATGCGCCATCCGACGTTGTTGGCGCGGGCGTTGGCGCGGTAGCTCCACCAGGAGTATTGGCGCGGGGAGGGATCGAATTCCCGGAACGCGTCGTGGAAGCCGGCGGCGAGGATGTTGGAAAATCCCTGGCGTTCCTGGTCGGAAAAGCCGGGGTTGAAGCGGTTGGTTTTCGGATTGGCGAGGTCGATTTCCTGGTGGGCGACATTGAGGTCGCCGGCGACGAGGACGGGTTTGGTGCGTTCCAGTTTTTGGATGAACTCGAGGAAGGCGGCGTCCCAGGCGATTCGATACGTTAGGCGGGCGAGTTCCGCCTGGGCGTTGGGGGTATAGACGCAGACGATATAACAACCCGGATATTCCAGGGTGAGGACGCGGCCCTCGCTGTCGTGTTCCGCGAGTCCGAGGCCGTGGAAGACGGCTAGGGGCTCGTGTTTGGTGAGGATACCGGTGCCGCTGTAGCCGGGTTTGGCGGCGCGGTTCCAGTGGCGGTGGTAGTCGGGAAGCCAGTCCCAGGCGACGGAGTGGGGATCGACTTTGGTTTCCTGGAGGAGGAGGAAATCCGGCTGTTCGGCTTGGACAAATTCAGGCAGGCCTTTGCCCATGACGGAGCGGAGGCCATTCACATTCCAGGTGATCAATTTCATGTCGGGGATTCAGGCGCGGTGCGGCGGGAGTGCAAGGGAGGCGCTGGGCGCGGGGAAGGGAGAAGCCACAGAGGGCACAGAATGCACACAGAAGAAGGGGGAGTTAGGGGCTCTGGAAATGGATGGCCACAAAGAGCACAGAGAGCACAGAGATGGGGGAGTTAGAGGGGCTCTGGAAAGAGATGGCCACAGAGAGCACAGAGAGCACAGGGAAGGGCTATGAAGAACAGGGCAGGGATTGAATATTGCTATATCTGGTCCCGGAGCAGTGCCTTTTCTTTGTGTTTCTTTGTGATCTTTGTGGCTAAAAACTTTTCCAGTGCCGCCGGCGTGGCGCTCCGTCGCGCAGGTTAGGCGGGGACTTTTTTGACGAAGCAGGCTTTGAGGCCGATGGCGATGCCGTTCATTTTGCAGAAGATTTCGTGGTCGCCGTCGACGAGGCGGATGGGTTTGGATTTGGTGCCGGTTTTGAGGACGTCGGAGGAGCCTTTGAGTTTGAGGTCCTTGATCATGGCCACGATGTCGCCGTCGGCCAGGATGTTACCGTAGGCGTCCTTGACGATGCGGTCGGCGGGCGCGCCGTCGGCGGCGGCGGCGTCCGAGGCGGAAGTCAGGGGCCATTCGTGGCCGCAGGTGGAGCATTCAAAGTGGTCCGCGAGTTGGAGCACGTCGGGCATTTCACACATGGGGCAGGAGGGGAGGCTCATGATCTGGAATTTGGTAGGAGGTGATGGGGTGGTTTGGCCGTCCGGCGGGTTGGGGCGGGTGGCTTTTGGAACAGTGGGGGGTTCCATTGGTCGGATGCTGGGCGCGGGGTGCAAGGGAATGATGCCGGGCGGGACGGGATAAGGGATGCGCTTGCTCCGGCACCGGAAATTTATAGGGTGGATATCCCTGGGAAGGATATGAATAAACGCATTTTGATAGTGGAGGACGAAAAGAAGACGGCGGCGTTGCTTTCCAGCGCGTTGCAGGAGTCGGGCTATCTGGCGGAAAGTTGCGGGAACGGGACGGTGGCTCTGGAGTTGATCATGAGGAATCCGTATGATGCGGTGATCATGGATGTGATGCTGCCGGGGCGGGACGGGCTGAGCGTGGTTAGGCAATTGCGGGAGCGGAATCATTCCGTGCCGGTGCTGATGCTGTCGGCGCGTGGGGAAATGTCGGAGCGGATTGAGGGATTGGAGGCGGGGGCGGATGATTATTTGCCGAAGCCGTTCGGGGTGGCGGAGGTGTTGGCGAGGCTGAAGGCTTTGACGAGGCGCGGGGGGGATTCGAAGGCGATGTTGTTGGAGGTGGCGGACCTGCGGATGGAGGTGGCGTCGCATTTGGTGAGCCGGGGAGGGCAGCGGATTTTGCTGGCGCCGCAGGAGTTCCGGTTGTTGGAATGTCTCATGCGGCACGCGCCGGAAGTGTGTCCAAGGTCTTTGTTATTGTCCGAGGCGTGGGGCTAACAATTTGATCCGGGTCCGAATATTGTGGAAGTGTATATAAGAAGGCAGATCGGAAGAGCGTCTAGAAGGGAAAGAGTGTTCAC
>JAQGPD010000651.1 GCA_028293305.1 Verrucomicrobiales bacterium
GACAATAACTTCGAATTCGTCGAGTTCCTCTCCAAGAACAATGCCGCCCGCAGCCTCATCGGATTCACGCTCCTCTCCATCGACAAACAAGCCAGCAACACCGGATCCATCCGCCACGCCTGGAGTCTCGACGGCATGGCTACCGGCTCCAACGGCCTGCTGCTCATGGGGAACCGCTACAAGGAATCCGCCCAGAACCCGTTCCAAACCGTCAAACGCGCCCCCACCGCCGTCGGCGAACCCATCGGCCGCGACGGCTTGGACTCCGCTTTCGGCAACGCGATCATCGGCGGGGACTCGGACAACCTGAACCTCACGCTCCTCCTGGTCCGCAACTTCAACAGCTACATCGGCTTCGACCTCGATGACATCACCCCCACGCTGCCGAATCCGCCGGTTCCCGCGAATACCGATGGCACCTACGACACCCCCGGTGATGGCGTGTTCGACAACTTCCCATGGCAGGGCGGCAGCGCCGGAATCCATGACAACATCATGCTCCGCAGCTACGCCCCCACGATTCCGCCTCCGACCAATCCCGTCGCGCCCTACCCTTACGATGGCTGGACCTACGGACTCGCCAACATCACCGGCGTTTTCTTCCCCACCCCGGCCACCCTCTTCTATCATGTTGAATCCATCGCCCGCTTCCGCGGTGAAAACGCCCCCAACGATCCGAACGTCTGGTATGGCGGCGATCTCAGCGGCGGCACCTCCGGAAATTCCGGCACTGCCGAAGACTACATCACCTCCGCCCAGGACCCCACCCACCCCCCGCGTCCCGCCGGATTCTGGGGCCGCGTCACCCCCGGCGCTCCCAACCTGATCCGCGATTCCAGCGCTGATCCGGATGGCGATGGCCTCAAAAACCTCGTCGAGCAGGCCCTCAACACCGATCCCGCCAGCAACGCCTCCGCCGGTCCCCTGCCCTCCCCCACCATCGTCACCGATGGCGGCCTCAACTACCTGGGCTTCACCTACCCCCGCCTGCTCAACTCCGCCACGCCCACCGTCGTCCCCTACGCCGCGGAAGCCTACACCTACGTCCTGGAAACCTCCCCGGACCTCATCACCTGGACTCCTGACCCCGGCACCGGCGCGGGCGCCCTGGTCCCAGTCGGCACGCCCACCGCCAACCCGGACGGCGTCACCCAAAACGCCACCGTCCGCCTCCCGGCCCCCGTGACCGACCCACCCGGCCGCCGCTACATCCGCCTGAGAATCAACCGCCGCTGATCCCCCACCAGCCGCCGCCAGCTCCGGCGCAAATCACAAAAAAAGGCCCGTCCACTCCGGACGGGCCTTTTTTTGTAAAATCTGAACCAACCCCAAAAAAGGAGCGCGGGTTTAAAAAGGAGCGCGGGTTTTTTACCCGCCCCGGCATGCTGGCTCTCCAAAGCCCCCGCCTTCCCACCCACCTTCCCAATCAAGACCAAACCAACCAAAACCTTCTCCTCCCAAAATCCAAATCGCAACCAGCCCCAAAAAAGGAGCGCGGGTTTTTTACCCGCCCCGGCCTGCTGGCTCTCCAAAGCCCCCGCTTCCTACCCCGCCTTCCCCCTCAACGCCAAACCAACCAAAACCTTCTCCTCCCAAAATCCACCATGGCCAGGTGGACTGAAAGTCCACCCTCCGATCATTCCCCAAATCTCCGCCTTGGCCCAATCCAGCGAGCACTCCCATCATCGCCCCCCGCTCCCGCTCCCGCTCCCGCTCCCGCCCCAATCCCGCACTTGGTCCAGCGCCAGCGCCATCTCAAACTCCACCCACCTGCCGCCAAATTTTTTTGCAGGGATGCAGCACCCACCGACCGGCCTGCCGGCGCGCCTCCAGTTCCTGCTCCAGTTCCCCCAACGGCTCCATATCCGCCTCCCACTCGGGAAGTCCACGCACCCGGAATCCTAACTGATGCGCCGCAGTCGGCATCGCCAATTCCAAATAAACCGGCATCGGCTCCGCGGTCTCGGAAATGGCTTTGAACGCCTCCCAGGACCACCAGGTCAGGCAACCCAACATCATGAGCACCACCGATTTATCCTCGCGGATGGATCCGGCCAGCCACTCCTGGAACCGGGGATGAAATTCATGCGCCAGCACATGCGGGTGCCCCGTGCCATCCACCCGCCGCAGCCGCGCTCCCAGGACATCCGCGCCCTCCGTCGCCGCCCTCTCCGCCAGATAATCCGCCAACCCGGCCCGCAGCGGGACCACATCGCATTCCGCTAAAATCACCGGACCACCGGCCCAGCCTTTGGCCTCCGCATGGGCCGTCACCGCGCGCATGATGCCCAGATAGGACTGGCGCTCGCGTTGATGATCCCTTGTTCTCAGCCGGGGATCGGAAATGAAAACCTTCTCGTCCCACGCCACTTCGGCCAGAACTTCCTCCCGGCCTCCATAGGCCACCAGAATCCGCGCCTTTGGATTAAGACGTGCCCATTCCGCCACCATCGCCGCCACCTCCGGCGGAGTCTGATGCGTGACGAGGGCGATGAGCGGGATCGACATGGGGAAAATCGGGATCGGGATGCGTGGAAAAGCCCAAGTCCTGCGCCCAATAGGTTTCGGACTCCTGCGGCAGAAAATGGGGACGCACTGCCTTGCCCTCCAATCCTATAAATCTCAAGCGCCCGCGCCAACGAATCACCACCACCCGGCCCAACTCCGCCCCCGTCCGCTGATCCACCAGGCGCACCCCCAGCAGCGCCTTCAGCAGGCCCATTCCCATTCGCTTCAGAAAATTTTTCATAGCCTGCCTGATCGTTCACCCCGCTCCGGTCCCCGCGGCCGTCGCTATCACCGTCGACTCCGCCGCCAACCGCGCCACGTCGAATTCCACCAATTCCCGAATCATCGACTCCAAACTGCGCTGCGGGCGCCAGCCGGTTTCCTCCTGGAGCCGCCGGCTATTCCCCACCAAAGGCACCGCCTCCGCCGGACGCCAAAACGCCGGCTCCGTCCTCACATACTTCGCGTAATCCAACCCCACCGCCTCAAACGCCAAATCGCAAAATTCCCGCACCGTCCGGCCCACCCCCGTCGCGATCACCCGATCCTCCGTCACCTTCGACTGCAGCATCAGATGCATCGCCTTCACAAAATCCTCCGCGTGCCCCCAATCCCGCGTCACGTCCAGGTTCCCCAGCATCAACTCCTTCTGCTGCCCCGCCGCAATCCTCGCCGCCGCCGCCGTGATTTTCCGGGTCACGAATTTTTCCGGCCGCAGCGTGCTCTCGTGGTTGAAAAGAATCCCCACCCTAACAAAAATCCCCGCTCCCCGGTATTCCGCCGCCAGTGGATGCAGCATCGCCTTGGTCACCCCGTAAAGCGAGACCGCCGCCCGCGGCGTCCGCTCATCCTGGGGCGAATCCGGCGGATCTCCGAAAGCCA
>JAQGPD010000600.1 GCA_028293305.1 Verrucomicrobiales bacterium
GCGCGGCTGATTTGCCCGACTACACCGCCGCCGCGGGCGTTCCTTCAGTGGACTGTTTCTACACATGGTCGCTCAGCAGCCACCGCGCCTTCACCCCCTGAATCCCCCGGCCACCGAACTTGCCGCAGGTTTTTGAACACCCTGAATAACATTTTTTCACGCACCCCAATAAACACATGAAGACGACCCGACTCCTCCCCATCCTGACACTTCTCACCTTCACCGCCGCGCAGGCCTCCGAGCCCCCGGAACAGGATCGCAAAGCCATCCTCGGCATGGCGGGCCAGTTCGCGGTGAACTTCCAATTCAAGGAAACCCTCAGCCTGCAAAAAGACTACACCATCAAGCCGGATGTCTATCAGGAGGACGCCCATGAATTGGTTATCGTCACCGAGGACACCCCCCGCCGCATTGCTCTCCAGCATCTCCTGGTCGCCGGCAATATGACCATCAAACACTGGGCGCAGATCTGGACTTTCGAGGACACCCGCATCTGCGAATTCCAAGGAAACAATGCCTGGAAAATGCGCGACCTCGCCCCCACGGAAACGACCGGCACCTGGTCCCAACAAGTCACCCAGGTGGATGACAGCCCGCGTTATGAAAGCATCGGCCGCTGGGTGCACCGCGGCGAAATCAGTGAGTGGACCAGCGCGGACACCTCCCGTCCCCTGCCCCGCCGCGAGCACACGAAGCGCAAGGACTACGAAATCGTCTCCGGCACCAACCGCCACACCCTGACACCTTTTGGCTGGGCCCATGAGCAGGATAACACCAAGGTCCAGCTGCGCGATGGAAACCGGGTCCCGCTCGCCCGCGAGTTCGGATTGAACACCTACCGCCGGGTCACGGATTTCGACTTCCAGCCCGCCCTCACATTCTGGTCGGGCGAGGCGCTATTCTGGAAACAGGTCGTCAGCGCCTGGGAGGACGTGCAGCAGCGCCGCTCCGAGATCACGATCAAAGACAAATTCGACGTCCCCGCCCTGCGCCGCGCCCTCGGCACCATCCAGGACCGGCAACAGCGGGAACTGAAAAGCAAAGTGACGGATGTGATTTCCGGATTCCTCGATAACAAATCCACCGCAGCAGCAGCCGCGCCCGCGCCGGAATCCGCCGCACCGCCCGCCGCGCCAACTCCAGCCCCGGCGGCCCCCGCTCCGGAACCCGCCGGAAACACCGCATCGGCAAAGTAAAACGAAGGCCATTTCTTTCATATTTCCGTCCGCGCGCCGACACGCATCCACGGCGGCCCAACCGCCGTTGACCTCCCGGCGCGCGGACTGCATTTTAGGGGAGTATGATGAGATGTTCCCTATCACTGCTGCTTCCCGCCGCAGCTGCCCTGACCCTTTTCAACGCCGGCGCCCAGTCCATTCCCTACGAGGAGCCACCCCACGATTACTGGACCGCCCCCCTCACCGACCTCGGCTCCACGCTGGATGCGGACCTGCGCTCCGGAGCCTTCAAACTCCCGGAGGGCGCGGACCTCGGCGCCATGCGCGCCGTCCTGCGGCAGCTCAAAATCGCGGAGTCATCCCAGACGCTCGTCTTTTCCAAAACCAGCGTCCAGAAAGACCGCATCACCCCCACCAATCCCCGCGCGCTTTATTTCAATGACGAATGTTATGCCGGCTGGGTTCCCGGCGGCCAAATGGAGTTCGCCATCATCGATCCAGTCCTCGGCCCCATCTTTTATTTGTTGGATTTCCACCGTCCGGACCGGCCCGCCCCGCGCCTGGACCGGCCCCAGGCCTGCCTGGATTGCCATGGCAGCAATATGACCAACCGCCTCCCCGGTGTCATGATCCGCTCGGTTTTTCCTGACAAGGACGGAAGCGTGCTCTACCAGGCCGGCACCTCGCTGATCGATCACACCAGCCCCATCGAGACCCGCTGGGGCGGCTGGTATGTCACCGGCACGCACGGCACCCTGACACATCGCGGCAATGCCTTCGCCATCACCGGCCCTGACACCTCCAACATCCGGCTCGACACCGCGAAGAGCCAGAATATCTCCTCCCTGGACACCTTTTTTCCTGTCAAAAACTACGCCGCCGCCACCAGCGATATTGTGGCCCTCATGGTGTTGGAACATCAGGTCATGATGACCTCCCGGCTCGTCGAAGCCTCCTATGACGTGCGCGCCGCCATCATCCGCCAAAAGGATTTGCGCGCCGAATTGGGGGATCCTCCAACGGACGAACTCGTCGGCACCGCCCGCATCATCGCCGACAGCCACGCCACGAAAATCCTGGATGCGCTGCTTTTCAAAAACGAAGCCGAGTTTCCCCAGGGCGGCATCAAGGGAGACGAAAAATTCCAGTCCGACTTCCGCGCCGCCCACCACACCACCACCGACGGCCGCTCCCTGGCGGAGTTCCATCTAGGCAACCGGCTCTTCAAAAACCGCTGCAGCTACATGATTCAAAGCCGACTCTGGTCCGCCCTTCCCACCCCGTTCCTGACACTTCTTCAGGACCGCCTTTTCAATATCCTGACCGCCGAAAATCCGCCCCCCGCCTATGCCTACCTCAGCGCCGCCGAGCGGCAAAATATCCTGACCATTCTCCGGGAAACCACTCCCAACCTCCCCGCCAGCTGGCGGAAATAGATTCACGGAGGCCACGCGGGCAACAGGCCGGATGAGAGGAAAAGGTGCCCGGATTCCGGTCCGGATTCCAAATTTTATTGTTCCATCCCCGCCACCCACATCAGCCCCGCCACCGTCATTGTCCCCGGCACAAGCCGGCATTGACTAACTGGAACCGAAACAATAACTCATGATATGAAAATAGAGCGGCGTGGAGAAGCATAGGGAATCGATCCGGTCCAGAATGCCGCCGTGGCCTTCGATCAGGGTGCCCCAGTCCTTGATGCCGCGCTCCCGTTTGATGGCTGACATGATCAGGCCGCCGAGGAACCCCAGGGCACAAAGCATCATCGCCACCACAAATGCCTGCCAGGGAAGACACGGCGTCAGCCAATGCAGGGCGGCTCCCAGCAGGCTTGCCGAAAGCACGCCGCCGATGAAGCCCTCCCAGGTTTTTCCGGGACTCAAGGTTGGGGCGATTTTATGCCTTCCGCACAGTTTTCCCCAGATGTATTGCAGGACATCGCTGCCCTGGGTGACCACCACCAAAAATAAAACCAGCCCGGCATTCCCCAGCGGCAGGTGGGGGAACGGCAACTGCAGCAGCATGGGGATGTGGCTGACAAAATAAACGCTCACCATCAAGGCCCATTGCGTCCGCGCTGTTCGGGCCAGGAAATCCTGGGTATCCCCGCGCACCACGGACAGGCAGGGCAACAACACAAAAGCATAAACGGGGATCAATATCAGAAACATGCCATACCATCCGATATGCACCAGAAAGTATTGATAGGGAAGCGCCACAAAAAATGCGAGGAACAGCGCCTGGTGGTCCGAACGCCGCGTCGGTGTGGCGGTGATGAATTCCCGGAGTGCTAGAAAAGAGACCAATCCAAAGACGATCTCCGTGGCCAGCCGCCCGCCCATCAGCGCCCCGATGATCACGGCCGCCATGACCCACCAGGCCCGCACCCGGGCGATCAGATTGGCGGTGGTCGCCTGGCCCTTCTCCGACTTCACCCGCCATCGGAGCACCCGGCCCAACACGCTGAAGAACAACAGGATACCTGCGATCCAGAAGATCACTTGGCGGGTTTCGGGGGAGGACCAGTTCATGGGTGTTGGAAAGTTTTCGGCAGGCTCCGGGTGATTGTTAGACGGCGGGTCCGGGGACCAGGCTTAGCAGCGCCTGGCGCGTCCGGGTGAGAAAGGCCGCCTTCGGCTCCTTCTCCAACAGTTGGATCGGCTTGCCGAAAACGACCGTGCTTAACAAAGGAATGGGAAGATAGTGACCTTTTGGCAGGATACGGTTCAAATTCTGCAAATAGACCGGCACCAGTTCCGCTTCCGGCACGGCGGCCGCGAGGTGCCAAAGGCCGGATTTGAAGTCCGCGACGGCGCCATCCGGCGACCGCGTGCCTTCGGGAAACAGGATGAGCGACTCACCCTCCCGCAAAGCCGCAGCCATGCGCGTGATGGGATTGTCCTTCCTCGTGATGCCTTCGCGGGGGATCAAAAGCGCATGGAAAAGCCCGCAGGCGACTCCGCGGGTGAATCCGTTTTTATTCCAATAATCCGCCGCCGCCACCGGCCGGGTCCGCTCCCTGGCCTCCGCCGGAAGCGCGGCCCACAGGGTCGCGAAATCCAAGTGACTGCCGTGATTTGCGAAATACACGCGAAGCGCTTTGCATGAGGGATCGCAGCCCTGCCAGACCGGCCGGGTGCCCGTGATGAGTTTTGTCAGGAAGACAGCGGTGGAGCGCAACATGGATAAAATACTAACTGGATGGCGGAACCGGAACGCCGGCAGCCGCGGCCTGGGATTTCATCAGACGGGCGATTTCCTTCAAACGCCGGGCGCAGGTCACCACGGAGCCCAGGAGGATCCAGGAAAAAGCCGCGACCCAGACCCACAGCACCTGCGGTCCGGCCGGGCCGACCTTCACCACCACGGCAGCGGAAACGAGGCAGGCCAGGGTGAGCCAGAACATGCGGTGCTGTTTGGCCATGGGGCCCATGAAATTCTGGGTTCCTGTCAGGGTGCCGCCCAGCGCGCGGATGTAGGCGGTGCCCATGGCGAGCACGGCGGCGATCCATCCTGGTGGCAAATGCGGGCCCGGAAAATCCCCGGCGAGCCGCCCCGCCGCCACCAACAGCATCACGTCCGCGAGCCGGTCGGGGGCTTCATTGAAAATGCCGCCGGTGGCACTTTTTTTACCGCATTCCACGGCCACCATGCCATCCAGCAGATTGCATAACAATCGAAGTTGTATGCATACGGCGGCAATCAGATAGCAAAGCGCCGCCGATCCTCCGGACCAATCCCTGGAAATCGATAACCACCCCAGCAGATACGCCGCCCCGGCCGAAAAGAAAACACTGAACAAGGATATGGTGTTAGGCGTGATGCCGGTGTCCGCCACCCGCCTGGCCAATTTTTGTGCCCACGGCTGGTTGCGGCTGGTCAATTCCCGGCGGGCGCCGGGGGTCGGGTTCAATTCCATGACAAAACCATAACGCAAGATCCAGCGCGCGCCATCCGCCTTTTGGCCGATGCCCCGCGTTCAGACAGGCAGTGTTTTTTTACCGCCCGCCGCCGCAGCCACGGTTTATTGGCGTCATCGCACATAGGGATTAGCCTGACACAAAACCATGTTGCAGCCCCGTCCGGATCCCGTAAAGTTCCAGCTTTCCCGCACCGCGCTTTCCTCCCCAGCCATGGCTTCCCACCCACAACCAGTCCGCAAGCCCACCGGAGTCGTCCGCCCGCCCGCCAGTCCCCGGCGTCGCCGGAAAAACGGACCTTCCATCCCGCCGGCCCTGCTGAGCGCGGTTTTGTTGGCGGCTTTCGGCGGGGCCGCATGGTGGTTTATCCAATCCAAAACCCCTGACCCGGCACCGGTCGCGGACTTGGCCGCCGGGGACGCCGCGAAAATTTCCGAGCCGGAAGCCCCCACGCCTCCGGTCCCCGCGCCAGCCGCCGTCGTTCCGGCACCGGCCGTCGCCACCGCCCCCGTCGTGCCGGAACCCGCGCCCGCCACTCCCGCCGCGGAACCGACTCCGGAGGGCCCCAAGCCCATTTTTGAACGGCTGCTCGTTTATGACACCATAGGCGCGGCCAAAAAAGAAAACGCCACGTGGCACACCGAAGCCCTGACTCTGGCCAAACAAACCAACCGTTGGGACGACTATCGCGACCTCCTCGGGCGCTCCCTGGCCGCCTTTGCCCTCAAGGAAGGGGACACGGCTTCCATTTCCTCCGACCCGCTCGCCGGCCCCGCGCTGATCCGCCACGCTTTTCTTTCCGACGTTTCCGAAAAAGTCCTGAAGCCTCTCTTCGCCGATGAGGAATCCTCCAGCTTCGCCGCCTGGCTGCTGGATACGCCGGAGGCCATGCAGGCCTTCACCCGCCAGCTGGATGCGAAGGACGACGTGGAAAAAGCCATCCGCCTCTGGGCCTCCATCGCCGCGGAAAGTCCCGCGGCGCAGACCGACTATCGAGAATTGGCCATCGCCTGCGCCCTGGTGTTTGACCGCACTATCAAGGTGGATCAGGACCGCTATGCCGAAAAACTGAACGGGCTTTCCCGCTTCAGTTATTATCATGACAACGACGTCGCCGGCAAGCTGACCGGCAAGATCAAACAAATGTCCGCCGCCGATCTGGTCTGGGTGGTGGGCGTGCCCATTTCCCAAAAGGAATTGGAGTGGGCGCTCAAGAAAGCGGACTTCCGCCGCAAGAGCTGGGGCCAGGCTTATGGTTCCATCAAATATGATATGGAAAAAGCCGTGACCGGTAAAAGCGAATACGACGAATACACTTTTTCCGAGATCCAAAAGAAAGGCGGCATCTGCTCGGACCAGGCCTATTTCAGTGCGTGGACAGCCTGCGCCCACGGCATCCCCGCCGCCATCATCGGCGGCGACGGCGCCCGCGGTCCGCACGCCTGGATGACTTGGCAGGCCGACGACGGGGAATGGAAATTCAGCGGTCGTTTCAGCGGATACCCGGCCGGCGATTCCCGGAATCCGCAAACCGGACAATCCATTTCCGAGGAGGAATTCCTGCGGCTGAGCGACAAAAAGGCGTCCAATCCGCCCGCCGTTCTCAAGGCCAAACAAGCCCTCTGGATCGCCGATCTTTTCCGCGACCAGCCGGAACGCGCCGCCGTTTTTCTAACGGAAGCCGTCAAGGCCGCCCCGCGTTTGACGGAGGCGTCGGCCGCCCTGCTCGCCCACTGGGTGGAGCACCGCAGCACCGCGACGGTGGAGGAATGGACGGGTCTTTTGAAGGACCTGCGCAAGAATTTCCGCGATGCGGAATCGTTGATGGATGACGCCAACGAGGCCGAGGAAAAATTCGTCTTCACCCGCCAGGAATCGACCGCCGTCATGAAGGACCTGCGCCGAGAGGCCCGCAAAGTAGGCGACACCGCCGGCCCCGAGGCGGGCGTGGCGACCGACCTTGGCCGACTCACCGCCGGGCTGCGACGCCAGGCCGAGGTCTTCAAAGCGAACAAGGACGCCGACGGGATCCGCAGCCTTTACCGCCGCGCCCTGGCGGATCATGGATCGGACGCCGCCACCTTCAAAGCGCTGGCCAAGGACTATTTTGCATACTGCAAAGCGGAGGCCGAAACCGCGCTGAAAGCCTGCCGGGAACTGGAATCCGCCTGCCGCCGGTCGGTCGGCCGCGGCAAGGGAGATTGGTTCGATGTCACCAGCCAGAACTCCGCGTGGCGCGTCGTGGCGGAGTGTTATCGCGCGGCGGGCGATGGTGGAAAAGCGGACCTGATTGTCCGCGACTGCGACTCCCGCGAGAAGGCCGCCAAGAAAAAAGCCATCTGATAGCCGGGGGCGTCGCCGGGTGCATTTGATAGGAGATCCGGCCGCGGGCCCTCCGCGACCTGGGCGGAAATCCGCGGCATGGCATTAAAACCGGATAAATTCACTCCGTTACAGGCCCGTCACCATCAGGCACTTGCGGAGGAACGGGCGGATGGCGTAAGCTTCCGTGCAAAACCCGCGTAGCTTTCTCCATGTCCCGTCCCCCCACGTCCTCCCGCCGCGATTTTCTCCGTGCCTCGTTGCTGACCTCCGCCGTCTTCGGCGCGGAACCCGCGCTCGCGCAAAACGCCACCCGCGCCTCCTCGGAAAACAGCGGGCGTCCCCGGAACGTGATATTCATGGTCAGCGACGGCATGAACTGCGGCGCGCTTTCCCTGGCAAAACTTTATGGCGGCCTGGTTTTGGAGAAACAAAACCATTGGATGCAGCTCTACCGCGAGCGCGCCGTGGTCCGTTGCCTGGCGGAAACCTACTCCGCCAACAGCGTCGTCACCGACTCCGCCGCCGCTTCGTCCGCCTGGGGCGGAGGCCAGCGCGTCAACAATGGCACCCTGAATATCTCCGCGGCGGACGGCTCTCCCATCACCCCGCTGCAAGCCAAACTGAAGGAACGTAAAATCCGCACCGGACTGGTCACCACCGCCACCATCACCCACGCCACACCCGCCGGTTTCGCGGTGAATGTTTCCAGTCGGGGCGACGAAAAGGAAATCGCCCAACAATACCTCGACCGCCGCGTGGACGTCCTCCTCGGCGGGGGACGCAAGTTTTTCAGCCCGGAACTCCTGGCCCAATACACCGCCGCCGGATACGAATTCGCCGATTCCCGCACCGCTCTCCAAGGCCTGAACCACAGCTCCGCCAAGCCGATGCTCGGGCTCTTCGCGGATGGTTATCATCCCTTTGAAATCGACCGCGAAAACGTGCCGGAAATCACCGCCGCCATGCCGACCCTGGCGGAAATGGCCCGGGCCGCGCTGGAACGGCTCAGCCCCTCTCCTGACGGATTTTTCCTCCTGGTGGAGGGCGCCCGCATCGACCACGCCGGCCATGCCAACGACGCCGCCGCCAGTATCCACGAGCAGCTGGCCTTCGACCAGGCCATCGGCACCGTGCTGGAATTCATCGCCTCGCACCCTGACACACTGCTCATCATCACCACCGACCACGGCTGCGGCGGCATCCAGATGAATGGCGTCAGCGCGGATGCCAAACAAGGATTCCTGCCCGGCCTTTACAACGCCACCACGCCCTCCTTCCTCAAACTTAAAAACTTCACCCGCTCCATGGAGTGGATGAAGCAGGTCAAAATCGATGGCCTCAGCGGACCGAAACTGGGTGAAGCCCTAACCCAATACACCGGCCTGACTTTCAGCGGCGATCAGATCAAAGCGCTCCAAGGCCTCAAGCTTCCCGCCACCTCGGACGTCCTCAAGGAGCACCACGGCGTCGGCTGGACCAGCGCCAACCACACCAGCGAATTGGTCGAATTCTGCGCCCTCGGACCCGGCAGCCATTTGTTCTCGCCCTATCTTTGGAACTACGAGGTGCATAACTTGATTTTGCGCGCCCTCGAGATCGCCTGAGGCCAGGGACTGATCGTCGGGACAATTGTCCGGAAAGACCTATGAATAGGCATCAGGTATTTGGATAGTTATCCAGTATTTGGATAGGCACCCAATGTTGTCAGCCTCGTTTGAAATCCCGGAACCGCGGCGTCGGGCACACTAGCAATACCCATCCGCTTTTTGGAAAATCGACTTTGCGCTCCGTGGCACCGGAAAACGCCGGCTTGCTCCGTCCTCACATTCCTGCCCGCAGCCGCATGAACACCGCAGCACCCGGAACCACCGGCACACAGGCGCAGCGATATTCCATTCCGGACGTCGAGGTCTTGGTGGGATCCGCCATGTCCGTGATTCCCACAGTGGTCCATCCTGACAATGCGCCCGCGGCGGAAACCTCCGCGGACACGCTCAGCCCGGCGGCCATCCGGGCCGGCTGGCGGCTGTAGGGCAGCACCAGATACTGCACATTTCCTATCATGCGAAGCTCCGCTCCCGCCGGTGCATCGGCGGTGCGGGGATGCAAACCGAAAGCATATTCCGCAAAATCACTCAGCCCGTCATGGTCCAGGTCCCCGCTGCCATCCAGGGAGGTTCCATGCACGCCGGCAAAATCCGCGTAGGTTTCCAGAACCGGAGCGAAAGCATTCGCCGCCACAAAATCGGCCACCGCTTCCCCAAGATTCTGACCCTCGGTCTGATCAAAACGCCAATGCACTCCCAGCCACACGCGGCTGTCGGCATTCTCCCGCGCCGCCTGGGAAAACGTGGTGTAATGCCGCGTGACTCCCGGCACCTCCTCGGACCCCAGCGCAAAAACCTGACGGTCGCTGCCGAAAAACCGCTTCATCATCTGAAACGCCGCCCCGCCCATCGCGGCGTGGCCTGACACATACGACGGAAACGCGGGCGTGAAGTTGGGAAAAATACCGCCGCCCGGCACCCCCAGCGGATGCCACTCCGGATTCGCCTCGGTCGCCGGATTGCCATCCGTGTCCGCCGCCCGGATCGCCGTCACCGGCCGCCAAAAATCGGACTCGAATTTCGCATCCCACGCGCAAATCGACGCATCCGCCATCGCGGCGGACACCATCGCGAACACCCGCGCATTCACCGCCGCGGGCGTGCCGCGTTGTTTGCAGATTTCCGAAAGACTTTTGTTATACATCACCGGCGGCGGACCCATGCCGGACCGGTCATACGCCCAGAATTGCCCCACTTGAAATTGATCCGCCGTCCGCACCTCGCTGTCATCCGCTCCATACGCCTTCACCTCCGCGAATGCCGCCGCATACGCCGCGCTGTCCAGGGCCGGCGGAGGCGGGGGCTGAAATTGTGAGGAACTTGCCACCACAAAAGGCCGCACCGCACCCCACTCCGGACCCCACGCGGTCTGCACCGGAAAAAAGTCAGGATCGGGCTGCCATTTTCCAGGCCCGTTCCCCGGCACATACTCCACAAGGGAATCATGACCGTCATCCAGCCGCCACGCCAGGTAAGCCGCCGCCACCGCTTCCCCCAGGGCGATCCCCGCCGCTTTGTCCGCGGACTCAGGAATCTGGTCCACGTAGTTCCGATAACACCAGGTTAGAAAGTAGGTCTCCGCCGGATAATGATCCTTCGCGATCGGGTAAGCCGCCGCCGCCACCGCGGCCGTCAGATTGGCCGTCGGGGAGGCCGACATATTCACATGAAAAGGCGCATGCGTCCGCCGCACCGCCTGGAAGCTGTCATAAATGGCCCCATTCATCATCGCCATCGCCCGCGTGGAATGCCCAGGATTGGAATATAAAGAATCCCGTTTCATCGCCTCGCGCAGAAAATCATTCCATCGGATCACCACATCATCCGCACCCGATGCCCGGCCTCCGGCCAATAGCCCCAAACAGACCGCTAACAACTTGTGGGGAAAACTACTATTCATGGAAAAGCTTGAACTGAAATACTTTGGACACGTAAACTATAATTTGAATTTCCATAATTTCAAATCCTTTCGCTGCCCGTTATTGCCATCAAATCAGACGCAACTCCTTATATAACATGAAAAAGTCCTATATAACCAAAATCCCCCGCCCCCACCTCTGCCCCGGCTTCTGGCCCCCCGCCGCACGGCGCCCCTACGACTTCCTCCCCGTGACCCCCGACGGAAATGAGGAATTCCCTTTCACCCGCCCCGCCCCTCTGATACAGCGTTTCATCCCCTACCTACGGCCCTCCTCATGCCCTCCAGATTACCCGCACTGATTCTCTTTCTCGCACTCACGGCGTTCACCGCTCGGGCCACGCCCAACCCCCCCTCGGGACTGACCGCGACTTTGAAAAACGCCACGACCGTCACTCTGAGTTGGACGGATAATTCGACGGACGAGACCGGCTTCCTCATCGGTCAACGCATCGCCCCGGCCACCGGTTTTTCAGGACTGGGAACCGTCGGCGCCAATACCGTCACCGTGGACATCATCAACCGTGCCCCCTTCACTCCCTATGACTTTGTGGTGGTGGCCATCGATGCCACCACGCAGTCCACGTTTTCAAACATCGTCAGCGTGACCACGCCCATGGCCTTCCGCGCCGCCTATCTGAATACGCCCTACTCCGCCCCTCTCGTTTCATCCACGCCCTCCCTCGCCACCGGATACGCCATCACCGCCCTCCCGCCCGGCCTCACCCTCAATCCCACCAGCGGTCTCATCTCCGGCACCCCCACCACCGCAGGACAGACCACCGGCATCGTTTCCATCACCCACAGCAACGGCCTAACCATCACCGCGCCCCTCTCCATCCGCGTTTACGTGACTCCGCCCGCGCTCCAATTCCCCACCGCCGGAGCCGCCCCGGCGGACCGCACGCTGACCACGGGAACCACTCCGCCGGCGCTTTCCATCGCGGGACTTTTTTCGGATCCTGACGTTTCCTCCGCCGCCCGCCTCCTCACGGATCTCGGCGCCATCGACTTCGCTTTTTACACGGGCAGCGCTCCCGCGACAGTGGACAACTTTCTTTACTATCTGAACCGCGCGGATTTCAATAACACGATCTTCCACCGCAGTGCCCCCGGTTTTGTGATCCAGGCCGGGGCCTTCCGCGCGGACGCCACCGCCTCCGCCGTCCCCACCAAAGCCCCGGTCGTCAATGAGCCCAATATCACCAACCTCCGCGGCACCGTCGCCATGGCGAAGCTCGGCGGCGATCCCAACAGCGCCACCAACCAGTTCTTCGTCAACCTCGGCAACAACGCCGCCAATCTTGATAACCAGAACGACGGCTTCACGGTTTTCGCCAGGGTCGCCGGCACCGGCATGACCGTGGCGGACGCCATCGCCGCCCTCCCCGTCCGGGCCTACACCGCCATCAATTCCGCGCTGACAGACACCCCCGTCCGCGGCACGCCCCCCGCATCCTACGACCCCGCCACCCTCGTCCGCATCCTTTCCGCCACCACTGTTTCTCCCCTGACCATCACCGCCGCCTCCTCCGCGCCCACCGTCGTGCAAGCCTCCCTGACAGGCACGGACCTCACGCTCAGTCCCCTCGCCCCAGGCACCGCCACCATCACGCTGACAGCCACGGACCTCGACCTCCAATCCACTCCGCTGACATTCCAGGTCACCGTCCAGGATGCCTACTCCGCCTGGGCCTCACAACAAAATTTCCCCACGCCCGCCGACGCCACGGCCTCTGCGGATCCTGACAATGACGGCTTCGCCAATCTTTTGGAATTCGCCCTCGGCTCCCCGCCGCTGGACTCCGCCTCCCGCCCGGCCCTCACACCGGGACTGGATGCCGCGCACCTCACCCTGACATTCACCCTGACCAATTCCAATCTGTCAGGAACCTCCGTGGAACTCCAGTCCGCCACCACTCCGGAAGGCCCATGGACCACCCGCTGGACTCCCGCTGACACTTTCACCCATCCCTGGATTTTGTCGTCGCAGGCCAATGGCGCCCTGACCACTATCACCGCCCGCGATCCCGATCCCGTGACCCCCGGTCCGCGCCGTTTCCTCCGGCTGAGAACCACCCGTCCCTAGCCGATTCAGGAAAAACATCCGGCTCAACGGCGCTCCGCCAGCCACAACATTTCCGATTCCTCCAACGCGCCGGAATAGAGTTGGAAATCCGAAATCTCCATCGCCAGAAATTCCGGGCTTCCGGCATACATTGGATTCCCGCCGAGCGCGAAAGTCCTGGAACGGGTCGCGCTCCCGGCAGGAAGCGCGGCGGTGGCGACCGGTTGGCCATCGACCCAAAGCGCCAGCAATCCGTGCGATTTCACCGCCATCACCCGATGCCATTCGCCCGCCGCCAATGGCACTCCTCCAGTCGCCGCTCCCGCCGGACCCGCTTCGCAGCGGACGGATAGCAACCCATCCTGCACCACGATGCGCAACGGATCATCCCCCGTCCCGCACCAAGCGCTGAAGACCTGGCCTGGTTTTTTTGTCAGACTTCCCCCGCCTTCCGCCGCATTCGTCACCGCCGGCAACCTTATCCGCAGACTCACCGTCGCCTCCTCCGGAAAGCCTGCGGGCAGCCCGCCTTTCAACATTTGATCCCGTCCATTCAACCGCACCGCGCCGTCCACCCTATCAAGTCCGCCGGCCGCCTCCAGCTTCTCCCAGCCACCATCCGCGGAGCCCACCGGAGGTTTGGAAAACACTTCCAATAACAGCTTTCCGTCCGCCGGTTTTTTGGCCGTGATCACCGTAGGCAGCCACGAGCGGTAGCGCGTGCCACGACTTCCCGCAGTTGCAAAATCCCGGAGTTTCACCACTCCGCCCGCACCCGGCACCTCCACCAGAATCCACGCGTCGCGGCCGCCGGATTCCACGACTTTGCCTGCCGCCAGGGCCGCCGCATCCAGCCGCGGGACCGCGTGCCCGTCGTGTGCATTGTCCTGCTGGTCCCACGCCAATAACAAAGGTCCGCGATGCACGCTCACCCGCCCCGCCTGCTCCCGCGCCCCGGCTTCAGCCCGCAGGGGCATGGGGAAATGGAATTCCACCTTTTCCCCGGCCTGCCAAGTCCGGTCGATTTCAAAATACGTCCCCGGCGTCAGATTCACATTCTCCCCGCCGACCCCGGCCGTGGCTCCGACCGCCCAGCCGGGCACACGGAACCGGAGCTTCAACGGCCCCGCGGATCCGATCCTCCACGTCACTTTCCCATCCATCGGATAGTTTCCCTGACAAGTCAGACTTCCTGTCAGGCCCGGCGCGGAATACGTCATGGGACCATGCCAATTCAGGGTCAGCACGCCGTCCCGCCGCATCACCGCCCAATCTGTCAGCATCCCCGGCGCCCGCGGACCATTCACCGAACAACAATTCAATTCCGGCGTGCCCGCCCGCGCCTGAAAAACGATCTCATGCGCGCTCGCCCTCCGCTCGCCATCCATCGGGGTGCTGTAGGTCCACCACCGGCCGCTGGGATGCTGCGCGCCCAGGGCCCCATTCAAAGTGGAGCGCTCCAACTCATCCGCCGCCGCGGCCTCGCCCGTCAGCGCCAGCATATCCACGCTCAACGCCATCCACGCCACCGTGCAGCACGTCTCGATCGCCGTGGGCGCATACGCATTTCCCGTGGCCTGCTCCCCGCCACTGAAGGCTCCGGAGTTCCTGACATCCAGCTCCCGGATGCTCCGCCAGTGATTGATGAAGGCCTCGCGATACTCCGGATTTCCCGTGATGCGCCACATTTCCACCAGCGCCTGCAGATCGTGCAGACTTTCCCATCGCGGCAGCGGAGTCCGGTAAAACGGCACCTTGGCGACTCCCGTCCGCAAATAATCGCCGGACTTTTCCCAGTCTTTTTCAATCCGCATGACCACTTCCCAATAACGGTTATCACCGGTCCGCCGGAACAGCTCCGCCATGACATGGGAAACCGCCATGTTCATCTCCGGCGACCCCGCCTCCAGGACCCGCATCCCTCCCCCGCCATACTTGGTCACTATCAAATCCGCCGCCTTCCGCGCGCCATCCAGCGCCGCCGCCTCCCCCGTCAGATCATGCCATGCCAGCAAGCCCTGCATGACATGATAGTGTCCCCACAGATCCCACTCGCCCAGCAATCGTTTCGCCTTCGGAAATGGCCCCAGATAACCATCCTCCGCCTGCACGGATAGCAGCTCCCTCACAAAACCGGCGGTGTGCGCGCGGAGGTCGTCGCGCCCTGTTTGTTGGATTGCCTGCACACAGGATATCAAATATTTTCCCGCAAACTCCCCCGCCCACGGAACCAACTGCGGAACCGGCAACCGGTCGCGCTGCCGGAACATTTCCAGGATGCCGGGATTCGCCCCCGGCGCCGGAAGCAGCCACTGATCCACATTCGCACGGATGCGCTCCCCGACCACCCCCCCAAACCGCAACTCCGCCTTCGCGATCTTTTCCAAAACCATCCCGCCCTTCTCCACCACCGGAGCCGCCCAGCCAGCAGGAATAACCGATATCCAAAGCGGAAACAAAAAACAGCACACGCGAATTTTCACGCCCCATTAACGCCCCCCGCCCGCCCCGGCTTTCAGAGTAGTCCGCTCAGTCCAAAGTAGTCCGCTCAGTCCAGAGTAGTCCGCTCAGTCCTCTGAGCGGTTCTCAAAGCCCCGGCTCTACCCAAATCCCCGGCTCCACTCAAAGCCCCGGCTCTAGCCATAACCGCAGCCCACCCCCTCCCCATCACTCCCCCACCCGACTGAATAACAAAGCCGCCTGATATCCCCAAAACGCCGCCGAAGTGCTGATCGCATGCTGCATTCCCGTCACCGCCCCTCCCTGCGATAACATCAATCCACAACCCTCCCCCACTCCTCCACCCTGCCGCTCCCCCAAAGCCTCAGAAGCCCCCAAAGCCCCCAAATCTCCTA
>JAQGPD010000612.1 GCA_028293305.1 Verrucomicrobiales bacterium
GAGCCCGGCGTCCCGCATTCCATTTTTGAAATCGAAGGCGCAAAGGAATGCGCGATCGAGTTCCGCAGCTTCTCCAAACACGGCGGATTCACCGGCGTGCGCTGCGCCTATACCGTGGTTCCCAAAAACCTCATGGCATCCTCCGAGGACGGAAAGCGCCACCGCCTGCACCCGCTCTGGTCCCGCCGCCAAAGCACCAAATTCAACGGCGTCTCCTACCCGGTCCAGCGCGCCGCCGAAGCGCTTTTCAGTGAGGAAGGCAAAAAGGAAGTCACCGATCTCATCTCCCACTATCTTGGAAACGCCACCATCCTGCGCGATGCCTGCACCGCTGCCGGCCTGACGGTTTTCGGCGGCATCAACGCTCCTTACATTTGGGTGCAATGCCCTGAAGGCGTGAAGAGCTGGGAGATTTTCGACCGCTTCCTCAATGAGGCCAATGTTGTTATCACGCCCGGCTCCGGGTTCGGTGCCGCCGGCGAGGGCTACTTCCGCATCAGCGCCTTCAACAGCCGCGCCAATGCCGGGGAAGTCGCCCGCCGCATCACCGCGATGAAATGGTAAGCTGAATTTCCCGCGTCCCGGCGGCCACTCCGCCGGGACCGGTTTTCATTATCGCGCCTTGCATCCAGGCGCTGAGCCGTTATAGACGCCGTTCCCATGGACGACAAAAATAAACCCCTGACGATCGACCTCCAGGCGTTCGACCCAGCCACGCTGAAAAGCCGGCTGACCGAACTCCGGAGGTATCTTTGACTTGCCGGCACTTGAAGCCCGCTCCGCGGAACTTGAGGCCAAAATGATGGCACCGGATTTCTGGGACCGCCACTCCACCGCCCAGGCCGTGGTCGGCGAACGCGCTGCCGTGCAGCGAAAACTGGAAACCTACCGCAAACTCGAAACCCGCCTCGCGGACTTCGAGGTGTTGTTGGAAATGGCCGCGGATGATGACGATCCCGCCCTGAAAATCGAGGCCCATAACGAATACCACGGCATCGGCGCCTCCATCAGCGAATTTGAAATCGTCACGCTAATGGCCGGTTCGCAGGACGGCTCAAATGCCTTCCTCAACATCCACGCCGGCGCCGGCGGCACGGAATCCCAGGACTGGGCTGAAATGTTATACCGCATGTTCACCCGCTGGGCGGAACGCAAAGGCATGGACGCGGAACTCATGGACTTCACGGAAGGCGATGGAGCGGGCTACCGCTCGGTCACCATGAAAATCAGCGGACCCTACGCTTATGGTTATCTTCAAAACGAACGCGGCGTGCACCGCCTCGTCCGCATCTCGCCCTTCGATTCCCAAAGCCGCCGCCACACTTCCTTCTGCAGTGTGGACGTGGTCCCGGAAGTCGAGGACGACGGCGAAATCGTGATCAAGGACGGCGATTTGAAACGCGATACCTACCGTTCCGGCGGCAAGGGCGGACAAAACGTGAACAAAGTGGAAACCGCCGTCCGTCTGACGCACATTCCCACCGGCATCATCGTCGCCTGTCAGGTCGCCCGATCCCAGGGCAAGAACCAGGAAATGGCGATGAACATGCTGCGCGCGAAACTCTATCAAATGCAGCAGGACGCGAAACGCCGCGAGGGCGACCGCCTCTATAGCGAGAAGGGCGAAATCGCCTGGGGCAGCCAGATCCGCTCCTACGTGTTCCAGCCCTATCAACTCATCAAGGACCACCGCACCGGCCACAGCACGGGCACCGTTTCCGCCGTCATGGATGGGGATTTGGACCCGTTCATTGAGGCCAAGCTCCGCGGAAAAACCGCCTCCGGCAACGACGACGATCTTCCCTGACCTATAACACCCCGCCCGCCCCGGCCGCCATCTGCGCGCTGACGGCATAAGCCAGGGACGTGAGACCATTGCGCTCGCCCACGACTCTGACATGGGCGGGATCGCGGATCGCCGCCAACTGGTCAGTCATCAGGTCGCGCAACATTTTGGCATAAAGCTCCTGCTTGGCAAATCCGGCATCAAGCGTCATGCCCGCATGCACTTCCACCAAGCGGTCGCGATGCCTGCTCCGCGCATGGCTGTCCTCCGCCGGATAGCGTTCCAACAACTGAACCCTGACTCCGGGCAGCAGAGCGGTCAGTTTCTCAAACTCCGCATCCGACAGCGAAACATCCAGCTTCATTTCCGTGGGCACCCATTCTGTCAGGGTGATCGTTCCCAATTCGAAAATCAGCCGCCACGTCTGTTCATCCCGCCGGCCCAGCTGATGGAAACCGTGATAAAATGTTCCCAACACTCCGCCGCCATATTGCACGGAAGCCAGCACCTGGTCCACGATCCGGCTGTCGGGCCGGTGCACCTGATGCGCGGATAACAAGGTGCCGGAACCGAACCACCATTCGAACAAATCGAAGAAATGCACGCCGTGTTCGATGAAAATGCCGCCGCTTTTTTCCCGGTCCCAAAACCAGTGCGCCGCCGGCAAGGGTTCGTCCTTGGCGGAGTTGATCAGACTGGCATGCACCGGTGCGCCGAGAATCCGGGAATCAATCACCGCCTTCACCGCGCGGCACAGCGGATTGTAGCGCATGATCAGATTCACGGCCAGAATCCGTTTTTTCTCCGCCGCCAAATGGATCATGGCGGAGGCGTCCTGAAGATTCAGCGCCAGCGGTTTTTCGCATAACACATGCTTGCCCGCATTCAGCGCGGCGGTCGCCAGGGAAGCGTGCGTGAAAGGGGGCGTGGCCAGATGCACCAGATCGATATCCTGCCGGGCCAATAATTCGTCAGGTGATCCGCAGGCCTCCAAGCCGGTTTGGGCGGCGGTGAAATGAGCCAGGGCGGCATCCTGGTCGGCAACGGCCACGCACTGCATGCCCTCCAGACTTTGATAGGCTTCGAGACAGAAACGCCCGAATCCACCGCAGCCGATCAGTCCATAACGGATAGTGTTGCTCATGGCTTCAGGAGAAAAATGGATTTGGGCAGATGCGTGATCCGGCAGGCCAGGTCCGCTTCCCCGGACGCCACTATCCACATATCGCCATGCTCCACGATGCCCGTGGTGAAGACAACACCGGTGATATACATCAAATCCTTCAATGGCTCCGTCAGTTCGGGGTTCGCCTCCAACAATGGCTCGTCATCCTGACAGGAAAGCACAATGGCGGGATTTTCCAGGTCCAGCAGCGCCCAGAAGGTGCGGTAAATGCCGACAATGGTTCCCGGCTGCACCCCATGATACAACACCAACCAACCTTCCGGAGTCTTCACGGGTGGCGCGCCGCCGCCGATTTTCATCACCGAGGTCGAGGCCTTTCTCGGCCGCAGCAGCGGTGTGTCCACTGGCCGCCAATGCATGGCATCCGGCGAGGACGCCAGATTGATGGAAGGTCCGGGCTCGAACGGACTGCCCGGCGGATAGGCGAAATACAGATCCCCCAGCGGTCGGGTCAGGGCGAAAAACTTGTGATCCACCAGCCCCTCGAATATCAACATATCCTTGTTCTGGTGGTCCAGAATGATCCCATGCAGCTCCCACTCCAGCCCGTCGATGGATGTGTATAGCGTGGTCGAATGCCGCTCCGCGCTCACGGAACAAGTGGTCATATAGTAGGTGCCGCCGACCTTGGAAATGCGGGCATCCTCGACTCCGTATTGCTGATAGGATTTCCGGGGGATGATGGCCCGCTCATAGTGGACATGGACCACCGACGAGCCATCCGCATTCAGCTCAACGGGCAAAAGCCAGGAAAGCGAGGTGAGCGCCATCACCCGGGATTGATGCGCCAGGAGTCGGAATTTTCTGGGGTCGGAAACGTCCACCGTGCTTACATCATAGGCATCCGTCACAAATCCACATTCCTCATCCCAGCGGATGGCATGGACATGGTTGTCAACAATTGGGTGCCGCAGGGCCTCGGCGACGCGCACCATGATAAGTAGATTGCCATTGGGAAGCCGTGTCAGGCCGGGATTGAATGCGCCGAGTATATAGGTTTCAACCCGGAGGTCTCCGCGCAGCGGGGATTGCTCCAGATCAACATCGGCCGGGGAAAAAATGAGATGGTCCATGGAGGGTTCCATAATCAGATCAATTGGAGGTGGGGGCGGAGTTTGAGCTCGATCACATCACACCACGGTGGCTGGCTGATCAGATAGAGCATGGCTTCGGCGACGTCTTCGGAACGCAGCATACGGCCTTCCTTGATCATGATTTCCTGTTCCTCCTGGGTTTCATCCACCATGTCCGTGGAGATGGATCCGGGCTCCACCACGCTGACTTTGACCCCTTTGGGATTGGCCTCCTTGCGCAGGCATCTGGCAAAACCGCGTATACCGCATTTGGCGGCCACGTAAACAGAAGCGCGGGTGTCGAAAACATCCGCGCTCATGGAACCGGTCATGATCAAATGCCCGCCGTGTTTGGTGAGCCTTTTCATGGATTCCAGGGAACAGGAAATAACGGATAGTAGATTCACCGAAATAACCTCGCGGCATTCCTCATGGGTCATGTCGATCAACTCACCTTTCGAGCCGATCCCGGCATTCAATATAGCAATATCCAGCCCCTTGAGCCATTTGTCGGACTCCTTGAAAAGTTGCAGGATTCCTTCCGTGCAATTCAAATCCACCGCCAATCCGCTGACATCCCCTCCTTTGCCCTGGATTTCGGAAACAGTGGCCGACAAGCGTTCGGGATCGCGCCCGCAGATGAAAACC
>JAQGPD010000614.1 GCA_028293305.1 Verrucomicrobiales bacterium
CAGAGTAGTCCGCACAGTCCTCTGTGCGGCAGCAGCTGTCCGGTTTTCCAGCCATCCAGTTTTCCAGCTAGTTTTATTCAGCTACTTTTATTCAGCTACTTTTATTCAGCTGCCAATATCCAGAGCATCGGCAAAAACCGGTGCTCTGGATTTCCAGTTTTCAGGGAGCCGATGCTTTGAGAAACCAATGCTTTGAGAAACCAATGCTTTGAGATACCAATGCTTTGAGAACCGCACAGAGGACTGTGCGGACCACTCTTTGGCGGACTACTCTGGCAGGCGGTTACTTTGGAACGTTTTTGGTGCCGAGGTTCCAGGCTTCGTGCATTTCTTCGACGGAGGGCACGCGCAACGGACGCACCAGCCTCATGCCGAGGAACTGGGCGCTGGTGTGATACCACAGGCTCTTGGGCAGTTGGGGATCCATCTGCTTCCACGTGTCCTTGGAGCCGCGGCGGGCGGCGACGCGGAGGTCCTTGGGATCGTCATCCCAGGTGCCCCCGCGGACGGAGCGGGGATAAATCGTCACGGGTTTGTTGAAGGGGCTGGGCACGGCACCGGTCGCGGCCAGGGCTTGGAGGCTGCTGTAGAAGGCGGGATCGTATTGATCCAGGGTCCACTCCGCCACGTTGCCATGGATGTCGAACAAGCCCCAGGGGTTCGGTTTTTTCTGACCGACCGGTTGGGTTTTGCCGTCGCTGTTTTCAAAATACCACGCGAACTCCCCGATTTTTGAGGAATCATCGCCAAACGACCAGGTCGTGGTCGTGCCGGCGCGGGCGGCGTATTCCCATTCCGCTTCCGTGGGCAGGCGGTAGAAATGTCCGGTCTGCGCGCTGAGCCACTGACAGAATTTATTGGCCGCATGTTCCGTCATGGAAATGGCGGGGTAGCCATCCTGACCCATGCCGAAAGTCATGTCCGTATAAGGAGCCGTGGGGCTGCTGATGGCATCCACCGGCGCGTCCTTGGGGTTCAGGGTTTTCTTGCTGCCGTCCTTCCACCGCGCGTCCGGCGTGACCATGAAAGGCATGTAAACATCCCAGGTCACTTCCGTCGCGCCCATCCAGAAGGGCTCGATCTTCACCTTCACCTGCGGACCCTCGTCGGCCTTCCGATCTTTTTCCGTTTCCGGGCTGCCCATCAGGAATTCACCGCCGGGGATCGGCACCATGGCAAATTCCTTGCCGGCCTTCGATGACGTGTCCTGGTAGGGTTTCATCTCCTCCGGGGTGGCTTCCTTGCTGGCGGCCACGATGATTTCGCGGATTTTTCCCGTCAGCTCGATGGTGTCCGGAGAAGGCGGGCGGTCCTCCGCTTTGGCCTTGGGAACCAGCACCACACCTTCCGGCCAAGGCGCGCCCTGCTTCACCCAGAGCCGCAGTTTTTCCTTCATTTCCGGCTTCAGCGGGCCGCCACTTTTCACGGGAGGCATGAGGTCGTCATCGTCCTCCTTCAAATTCGCGAGGGAAAACAGCGGGCTGGCTTCCGGGTCGAAGGGCACCAGCGCCGTGCCATTTTCGCCGCCCTTCATGGTGAGGGCGAGGGTGGTCATATTCAGATCGCCCTTGGTTTTTTCGCCGTTGTGGCAGGACACGCAGTTCTGCTCCAAAATCGGCTGGATGTCCTTGACGAATTGCATGCGGGGCATGGTGGCCAGGGTGACCCCGGCCGGCCATTTGGCACCGCCGGCGATCCAAGCCTTGAGGTGCTCCGCCTGCGCGGTGGTCAGCGCCGGTTCCTTGCTCGGAGGCATGACCATGTCGTCATCGGCCGGCAGACGGGTGGACGTGTAGATTTTGCTTTCCTCGGGCTTGCCCGGCACCAGCCAGGCGCCGTGCTCGCCGCCCTTGAGCGCATTTTCCAAAGTATCCAGCCGGCCCTCGCCTTTTTGCTGGTCCGCATTGTGGCAATGCGCGCAGCTGCTTTCGAGAATGGGCTGCACAAACCGGGTGAAATAGGCTTCGGTGTCCGCGGCCGGATCAGCGGCGGCGGCGGGCAGCATGACAGCAAGACTGGAAATCAGACCTGGTAAAATAAGGCGGGGAGACATGGCGAAAAAAGACGGGGGGAAGGGAGGGGCTGCAATGGGAATTTCTGTAAATGGACACCACCATACGCTCCAAAAAGCCGCATCCATGCCGGAAATTTCACGGAATCCGCTCCCACCGCACCCGGACATACGCGCGTGACGGCAATCCACCCGCCGCCCCGGCACGGACGGTGATCGTTTCCATCCCATCCGGCGCGGCGTCGTTTGCAAGAATTTCCACCACCGCCGTCGCCCATCCTGACAAATCCGCGCTCCACTGCACCACCGCCCGCAAGTCGTCCGTTCCACGCCGCCGGAGGTAGTTTAAAATCACCTCGCGCCCCTCGCCCGAATTCCGGTCCCCCACCTCCGAAACCCACGGCAACCGCCCGGCGTCATTTCCTCCGACCGACCCTCCCACCGCATATTCCAGCAACGGCCCCAGCCCGTCCCGATCCGCATCGCTGTCGTCCGCCGGGTCACCATGCCCCGTTTTCCAATCCTCATAACGCATCGACTCCCCCGCTCCGGGACTCCCTCCGACCGCTTGGCTGACCCGCCAGTTTTCCGCCCCGGCCTCCCCGTCCGCCGCCGAGCGCCGCACCAGGCTGTAGCCCGCCGGTCCCTCCGGCCACGGGGCGTCATGGGAAAAATCCACATCCGCCAGCACTCCGCCCGCCGCCGCATTCAGGGTCAATGACTCGCCCTCATCCGACAAATTTCCCTCGAAGGTCCCCACCACCCGGACGGCCGGACCATAACGGAACCGGAATGCCGCCAGCCGGGACACCACCACCGCCCGCCCGCCCGGCTCCAGCCATTCATCGGCAAGTTGAAACGCAACGCCCCGGCTTCCTGACACATTCCGGAGATTGACAGGATCCGGCCCCGCATTCCATAACTCGATGAATTCAAAATCATCCTTGTCGGCAAAACCCGCCGCCGTTTCCGCCAGCGTGGGCGCTGCCGGCACCGCGTGGATTTCTGTCAGGACAACGGGCGGCACCCCTCCCGAACTCGTGAAGACCGCCTCATTCAAAGCACTCCATTCCGTCCCGCGCAGCACCCGGCTTTTCAGGGTCCGCGTCCAGCCCGCCAGCGGCACCGGCCCTCCCGCATGGGATTGCGCGCCCGCCGCCACCGCGCCCCCCACCGCCCGCGGGTCCGATCCATCGAGCGTATAATACACCACCGCGGAGCCCGTGTTGTTATGAGACACCGTCACGCTGCCTCCGCCCGCCGGCACCGGTCCGCCGTGCTGACTGAAAACCGGCGCATTCACCAAGGGATACAGCGGCTTCGTCCCGCCATCATAGGCGCGCAATTGCCGCAAGATTTCTTTCACCCGGCCCGTGCCGCCGCTCTGATTCGTGCCGCTGGTGATGAACCGGAACAGCCGCTGATTCGCCGCCAGCCAGTCCGCCCTGACAAAAGGCTGCGCCCGCACGGAATCGCCCCAGCGCGCGGATTCGCCCCAGATCGCCGTGTCGATTTGCGCCGCCAGTTGCTGCATGCGCGCCACCACCGCCGCATCCGTCATCACGCCGTTATTGAAAAAATGCCGATGCGCCCGATCCCCGAACAACACCCGGTATTCCAGGTTCCAGGCCAGATCCTCGTGGATGAATTCCGGATTGCTCCGCGCATAATCATTCACGCCCGTCACCGTGTCGGACCACGGCCTGACCGCCGCGCCGCTGCCGACGCGTTGATTGTTTCCGCCTTCCAGGCCCAGCGATTGCTCGAAGTCGTGGATGAAAAACCGGAACCCGTCCTCGCCGGTCCGGTCGCGCAGCCCGAACCAATTGTTGGATGCGCCGACATAATCCGAAACCGGCCCGTCATTTCCCCCCATATAAAATAGCACCAATAAATAGTCCGCCAGATTCACCGCGTCCAGCACCACCGGATCCACCGTCGGCGTCACCCCATCCGCGGCCCGGCCCGATAGCTTGAAAAAATTCTCATTGCTGGGCACCGCCCGCACCGTCCGTGCCCCCATCCACAACTTATGCCAGCCGCTGCCCACCGCCATGGTGCCATCGCTCGCCTCGGTGGTGTGACCGCCGGGATAACCACTCGTTTTCACCACATCGAAATCATCCTCTTCCCCGCCGAAATACTGCGCGCCATATCCCTTGTTAGGCCGCTCGTCGGTATCATAGAGCCCCCAGTATTGACCATTCAAATATAAATGCACATACCGCACCCGGGAGCCCGGCGCGATCAGGGTCTGCGTGGCCCGGGAAACCTCATCCCGCAAAAAAGTGTTCTCGCCGCTCCCCAGAAAAGCCCAGGAGGCATCCTGCGAGGTCCGCAGGTCCAGGCCATCAAAATCGGAAGGGAGTCCGGGACCGAATAACGGATAGTCCATTTTTCCCTTTCCATACGCATTTCGGAAAAAGAGCCGGAACGAATGCTTAGGATTGTTCGGATCCCGGCTGAATCCCCCGCGGATCCTCAGACCCGCGTCCTGCTGAAAACC
>JAQGPD010000620.1 GCA_028293305.1 Verrucomicrobiales bacterium
GGGCACACCGGACGCATCCAATAACAATTCAATCCTGACAAAACCTTTGTTCAATGCCTCCCGGAAAAACAATTCGGTGAAATCAGGATTCAGCCGGGAATATTTCTCCAAATACAAAGCCTGGTAAAAGCGCCGCAGGACAGGTGCCATTGCCTCATCCGCCGGCCCCAGCTCCCGGAAGGTCCACCCTTCCCTGGCTCCCCGTTTCCGATCCACCCGCAACTGCCGGTTCCTCCAAAAATCCGCCTTCGTGGGATCCTGCCAGGTCACCACCCGGCTAAATATCATCCGGGCGCCTACTCCCTGGCATTCGCGGATCAGATCCGGTTGTGCCTGCTCATCCAAGGACCTCAACAGAACCGGCCGGTCCGGCCAGATCGTCCGTAAAAAATCCACTGTCGGGCGCACCTGCCCATGCATTCCATCGGCCCATAAGTTGGTGGAAACCAACCAATTATTGACCTGCACCACCCGGTCCATCGCCCGCCGCCGCATCCATGGTCGAAGGCTATGGAAAGCCGCCATCGACCCCGCCCTCCACCACGGATTCGCCAGCCGTCGGACCTCCTCCTCCGCATAGGCCACATATTGAGCCCAGGGCGAAACCACATAACTCCGTCCCGCGTCATCCGTGTCCACGCTGACCGGCAATACCAACTCTCCCACCCGCAATAGCCGCAGGTCCGTCGGCGCATTCGCCACCCATTGTTCCGGCCCGGCGGACACCATGGGCTCCAGCCACGACCTTGTCTCCCTTCCCACCGCGTCGTCGACCCATGGGAACCCGGCGGCGTCACCGGCGGTTTCCGTCAGGATAAGACCACTCTGACAAATCATACGGCATCCTCCCAAAGTTGCCTGACTCTTCTCCGTTTCACTCCCGCGGCCTCACCCGCCGGCATGGGAACGAGTCTTACGGAGGCTTTTCCGCCCATGGTTGTCCAAAGCCGTTCCAGTGCCGCCGCGACCGCTTTTTCACCCGATTCCAACGCCTCTTCCGGCAGTGAAACCGCCACCTCCAGCGTGGTGGCGCCGGTCTGCCAGACCCGGAAATCCGACACGTCCGCCGCCGCGATCACCGCGCGCACCACACTGTCGCCAAACACCCGGGTGCGTCCTCCCTGTCCCACTGCCCACAGTCCATCCTCACATCTGCCCTCGATCCTTTTCAGTGCAGTGAACACGTCCTCACCGGCGTCATTCCGCACCATCAATACATCCTCCAACCGATGCCGGATCATCGGCTGGGTGGTCCGGCGGAAATCCGTGATGATAGGAATAAAACGTGTTTTTTCCGCATCCAACCACTCGCGCTCCACGACCATGGCGTCCTCGTTCAGCCGCATCACGCCCTCGGCATCCGTCGCTCCCAGAAAGCCTTCGGTCGCCTGGTAAATCTCATGCACCTTTGCCACCCCGAATCCATCAGCCAGCTCCCGACGGTCCAGCGCATCGCAAGTCTCCGCGCAGCTGACTATTTTTTCAGGCCGCACCTTCACCCCCGCCTCCAGCAAAACTTTCAGCAGCGAAGGCGGCGCCACCAGCACGGTGGGATCAAAAGCCTCCAGTCTCCGCCAGTGCTCCGCCGCCGGCTTCATGAGATCGAACCAACAAAACCTCACCCGCCCCCGGCCCGCCGCTTCATACAAACCTCCACCCGCTCTCAAAAAAAGCGCCACCCGATGCCGCCCCGGCACCAACCGCTCCATGAATCCCCGGCCCCTTCCAGTCAAAGTCCTATCAAATTCCCGCATGGGCAGAACCTTCCCCAGCACCGTTCCCGCCCAGGCCGAGCGCTCAGGTCCGGAAGCCAAAAACAAACCCCGCGATCCACTGGTCCCCGACGACAAGCCCACCGTGATGCCCCGGATCTCCGGTGAAAAATCGCGGGTCGCCTCCGCCTTCAAAGCCACGGTCATCGCCTCGTCCCATGAAATCCCCGCCGTGTTCCAATCCCGGAACCGGCTCATGGCCTCCTGTTTTCCAACAATCGGAACGGTGCGCCAATCCTCCACCCGCCGACCGGCAAACCGCTCCCGCAGCCAACCGGACCCCCTCAGCACCCGCCGCAAATGAGTCCGCACGCGGTCCTCCTGCCAGGATTCCAGGTGCGCACGGTCATGCCAGCGGGCCATTCCGCGGCGCGCCCCAACGTAATTCCATAACAAAATTCCGGGATTCATCCGCAGCCCTCCACTTGCAGCTCCCGTGCGGTTTTCATGCAATGAAATGGAATCATCCTGACATCCGGCCGGTCCCGGCGCAGTGCCCGCAGTCTGGCAATGGTTTCATGCAGCGCCCGCCAGTCGTGGGTCACAAACCGCACCGGCCATCGAGGGCCATGTCCCTCCTCCAGCCAATCAATCCGCCACATCGCGTCCGCCACCATAAACACCACGCCGCCGTCCACGTCCGGAAACATCAGGCCCAGTTGCCCCGGCGCATGTCCCGGCAGCGGCACCGCCCACAAGGTTCCGTCCCCCAGCACATCGGATCCCGCGGACCATCCCTCCGGCACCCAGCCGGGCGCTTTCGCATCCGAGCAATCCAGCAGCCGCAACCGTTCGGGCAGATCCTCCGGCAACAACCCCGGCAGATGCGCGGCTTTCAGGGATGCAAAGCCACGCAGATCCCGCGAAGCCGCCCATGCCTCCCGCCCCGCCCAAACCGGCACGCGCGGAAAGTCCTTCAATCCCGCTTCATGGTCCGCATGGAAATGCGTTAGAAAAACGCCGGCAATCTCCTCCCCTTTCTCCAAAATCGACTGCATCCGCCGCACCGCGGTTTCCTCCGGCCCCACCTTCACAGGGAGCATCAGAGGGTAAAGCCGCCACCATCCGGAGCGGCACGCCTCCAGGACCCTCGGCGCATATCCAGTGTCCACCAACAACCAGCCCCGCGACGTTTTCACCGCGGCGAACAGGGCTGGAAACACCGCCTGCCGCCACGCCCCGCCCTTCACGGCCACCGCTTCCAGATGCCGACAGGATCCCGCTGCAAACAGTCGCCAATTCATCCCTCCACCATATCCATCCCGCCCATCCGGCAACCCGGCAAAGCTGGGTGCGGGCCTAGGTCCCGGCCCCGCCATCCGGCGCGGTCCAGAATGGATAGGGTGCCCCGGACCTCCACCACGACACAAAACGATCCAGCCCCAGACTAACGGTTAGTTCGGGAGCATAACCCAAATCCCGCCGCGCCGCCGAAATGTCCAGCGTCTGCGTCTCCGACAGCACGCCCACCCCATACCGGGTCAGGGAGGGCTCCTTCCCACGCAGGCGACCCCACCCTTCCAAAATCCCCGCCACTCCTTGCACCAACCTGGCCGGAACATGGCGGCCGGGCGGCGGAAGATCCAACATTCCAGCCATCCGCGCCAAAATTTCCCACAGCTTCACAGGTTCGCCGTTGGTGATGTTATAAACTTTTCCCGCCACCCGTTCCCCGGACACCGTGGCCGCCAGAATCAGCGCATCGACCGCGTTTTCGACGCAGGTCAAATCCGTCAGGTTGTCTCCATTTCCTATCACCGGAAGCCGGCCCTTTTCCAAAGCCCGGATGAGCCTTGGCAGGATGGACGGATCCCCCGCGCCGATCAAAGCCCGGGGCCGGATCGTGACCGTTTCCCAACCATCGGACCCGGCTTCACGCACCAGGCCTTCAGCCAACCGCTTCGTCCTGACATAGTCATTGACCGGTGGCGGAAGGGGCGCGTCCTCCCTTACATTTGTGCCTCCTCCATGGCGGAAATACAGGCTGGGCGTGGAAACATGCACCAGCCGCTCCACCCCCGCCCGCCGCGCGGCACGGATCACCCGGCGCGTCGCCTGGACGTTGGCCTTTTCAAAATCCGACTTTTTTCCCCAGGGCGATGACAAGGCGCCGGCATGAAAAACAGTGTCCACATTCCCGCACAGCCTGGCAGCATCCTCATCCTCCTCCGGCGTGCCCAGATCCATCCTCACAAAATCCACCCCCAGCCTTTCCCTGAGCACCTCCCCGCGCGCGGCGTCCCTTCCCACTCCCCTCACCCGCACCCCCATGCCCCGCAGACGGGCGGCCAGGTGACCGCCCAGAAATCCGGTCACCCCAGTGATGAGGACATGATTTATTCGCCGTTCCATTCGAGATCCGCAGTGGTCGCCGCCGTCAGCCCCAGGCGCAAGCGCCACGCCTCTTTGGAAAACCAGGCCAAAGTCCACGCATTTCCCAGCCACGCGGGCCGGGCGTCCCCGGGGGCACAGGTCACCTCGCGCCCCGCCCGCCACGCGCGCAACCACTCCCCGGCGGCGCCTTTCCTGACAGATTCCGGCAGCCCATACAGCAGCATCGGCACGCTCAGATGCCTGGGGTCCCCTCCCCCGATATAGCAAGTTTCAGCTCCATGTTCCGCTCCGGCCCCGGCCCCGCCGGATTTCCAATTTTGTGTTATCAAGCGCCCGGCCTGCGGGATCAAATGCAGCCCGCTGGTGCCTCTGGGATTGCATTCCAAGGGCAATATCCCACGACCGGGCACATCCACAAAATCAAAAGCAATCTGGCCGGTGAATCCCGTGGCGGCCACGCACCGCGCCACCCAATCCTCTACCCCGGGATGCCGCGCCGCCCGGAAGGAAACGCAGGCTCCCGGCCCCGCGGTCCACTCGACCGGATAACTGGCCTGCACGAGCACCCGGCCCCGATCCGCCAAGGCGGTGGCGCACCATCCACTGCCTGTTAGGAATTCCTGCGCCACCCATCGACGGTCCCGTCCAATGGCCTGCCGGCCCAGCCATTTCCGGTCCGAAGCCTTGCTTTTTTCATCGCCGGTATTCCAACGCCGCCCCGCCGCCGCGAACCTGGAATAACAAGGTTTCAGAAACCAGTCGCCGGCCAGGTTTCCGGCATCCTCCGCGCTTTGGATCAGCCGGGTGTCTGGCACAGGCAGGCCCGCGGCGCGCGCGGTTTCGATAAAAGTCCATTTGTTATGCAGCTTCAAAAGCGTCGTGTGATCCGCCGCCCACAGCCGCGATCCCTCCGGCAGATTCTCCCTCCCGGCGGACAAAGTGAATATTTCCTCACAAACCGGCACCACCATCCTGACTGATTCCCTCCGGCACACATCCGCCACCGCCGCCAGGAATC
>JAQGPD010000622.1 GCA_028293305.1 Verrucomicrobiales bacterium
GCCTGCCTCGCCGGAGCGGGACGCGGCCATCAGCGGGTTGGTCAGGATCTGGTCCGGCGATAACAGTTATACCGCCGAGTCCTTCGCGTGGGCCGTCAGCATTCAGGATCCCGGGCAGCGGTCGGGCGCGGTCGCCCGGGCTTTGGAAACGTGGATGGCCAGTGATCCCGCCGCTGCCGCCGGGGCGGTGCGGACCTCGTCCCTGAGCGGTGATGAAAAAAACCTCATCCTCCGCCGTGCCGGATTCGCCCCATGAAAAAGCACCGCACCTTGCCGCCGGCAGTTGTTATTGCCGTGCTGGCCGCCGCCGCCGGGGTGGGTTGGCTGGGCGGGATTTTGTTGGAGAACAACGCCATATCCGGTCCCGCCGGGGACATCCATTCCGGCCAAAAATCCAGCACCGGGAAAACCGGTCCCGCCGTTTCCCGGCCCGCCGCCGATCCCACCACGGAAGCCGCCGTGGCATGGCTCAGGTCCGCCTCCATCCTAACCAGACAACCGCGGGATTTCGCGGCGGAGCTGGACGCGAAGCTGGGGGACCCTAACGACGTTTTGCGCGCCTGGCTGGCTGCGGATGCCGACGCCTGCTGGACTTGGTTTCAGCGCGAGGCCCCGAAGCTTGCGGATCGGTGGGAGGAGGCCTTGCTGCAGGATCTGCTCACCGGCCGGGAAGCGGAGGCCTTCGCCTGGCTGAAGGCATTGCCGCTCTCCGGGCGGGGCAATTTCGAGTCCGCCATCACCATGGCGGCCCTGCGGCTGCCTCCGTCGGAAGCCGTCGCCCTCCTCGCGCGATACTCCGGCATAATCCAATCCGACAGCTCCGGTCTACCGGACAACGCCTACGAACTGTTGCAAGCCGCGGGCTCCGACAAAGTGTTGGTGACCGGCGTCCAAGGGCGGGAATTGTTATCCGAATTGATGAAAAAAACCGCCACCCGCGACCCCATCGCCGCAGCGCTCTGGTGGCAGGCGCAGTCGCCGGAGGTCCAAGCCGCCACCGTGGCCTCCCTGCTGGGGTCGCACACAGAGGGCCCGCCGCCATGGACCCCGGAAATGATGTCAGGATTGGTCGGCTGCGTCCTGGAAAACGCCCGCGCGGAAACCGTCGGCCTCCTCCTGGGACCATGGCTGGAACACGTGGCGGCGGACGATCCCGTCGGCACTTTGAAATGGGTCACTGACAACTTGCCCGTCGATGCCTATGGCCCGGTGGTCGCCCGCCTGAAGGGTCACTGGAGCGTCGAAAATCTGCTCCGCCTGACAGATTCCGCCCCCCCGCGGCTCATGGACGCCATCGTCAAAAGTCTGGCTGGCGATTCCGATGCTGCCAATGTCCCCGCCAACCTGGCCCGGGTCGAAACCTTGTTGGGATCCGCACCCGGCACCGCGGCCCATCAGTTGGGCATACGGCTGTTGGAAAGCCTGCCGGCATCCAGCCCGCTGATGCGTGAATGGGTGGAGAAAGCCTCCGCCGACCAAGTCCCGCCCGCGCTGCTGGCGATGGTCGCCAGCGACCGTTGCCAAACCACCAAGGACCCCGCCGCCGTGCTCGCCTGGCTGGACACCCTGGAGGGAAAACCCGTCGCCGCCACCGCCACGGATATTGCCACGGAATGGTATGGCGCCGCTCCGGAAAAAGCCGCCGCCGGCATCCTCGCCCTGCCGCCCGGCCCCTCCCGTGACGCGGGCATCCGTGCCGCCGGCGCCTGGCTGGGTTCGGATCCCGCCGCCGCCCTGACATGGTTGGAGGCCCTCCCGCCCGGGGATCGTCCCCAGGCCGTCACCGCCGTCCGCACCGCCTCCCTGTCCCCCGCCGCCCGGCGGGAAATCCTGGAAAAATGGGGCATCCCCGCCACCCCGTCGCCACCCCCCCAATCCCCCGGATCAGCATTCTAACCGGGGACGGGAATTTTATCTGCATTCCCCGCAGGATCATGCTATAACGTTTGTTCCATGTTGAACGATCTGGACGAAGCTGCCCCGCCGCCCCATTTTTGGTCGTGGAAAAAAGTGATCTTTTGGCCGCTCGGGGCCCTGGTCGCGGTGATCGTGGGGCTTTGGGCCTATGATGAGAAATTGGAGCCTTATGATGATCTACAGCCGCTGGAGGCCGCTGATCAGGATCCGTCCCGGAATGGTTATTATTTTCTCAAAGCCCGTTGGGAAATACTCCCGGAAATCAAACAGGAGGACAAAAACCGGCTGGCGGATATGTTGTCAGGAAAAACCTCCTGGGACCCGGCTCTGGTGGATGCCCTCCGCAAAGGCCGCGAAACCGTGCTCGCCGATGTGAAGGAAGCCCTGAAACGACCGGATTTCAAATCGCCCGCCATCATGGCTTTCGACGATCCGGAACTCTCACGGGTCAGCGAAATGGTGAAACCGATGCGTCTTTTTGCCATGGAAATCCAAGCAGCCGTGCACGCCGGCGACATGGAAAAAGCCATGGAAATCTGGGAGGACATGCATGCCCTTTCCACCCGCTGCATCGGCGGCAGTCAAAGTCTCATGGCACTGCTGGTGGGCACCAGCATGCAGTCGCTCATTCTAGCCAAAACGAACGACATGCTAGCCACCGGCAAGCTCACCGAAAGCCAGGTGGATCGGCTGGACGCCGCGCTGCGGACGGACCTGCGGCACGCCGAGGTTTGGCGCAGAATCATGCGTGGTGAAGCCGTGTTCAGCCGCAGCCTGATCGAGGTCATTGCCTCCGGCCGGACGGATGCTGCTTTCCCGCGGCATTACAAATATGCGCGGCTTCTGCTGAAGAAAAACAAGACCCTCAACCGCAGCAATGAAAAGCACCGGTTCCTGGCCCAACAGGGCTTCACCACCTATCCGGACATCCAGTCGGCCAAGGCGGCCAGGTATTTATCCGGCGATGTGGAGGCACCCAAATGGGCCCGTTATGCGGATATCAATTATGTTGGAACCTCGCTGAGCAGAGACGACGACGGATCGTTCCAACAGGTGCTGTCATCCCTGCGGATTAAAATGTTATTCGAGCCGCGGGCATTGCGCGTGAAAATCGCCATCCTCCGCTGGCAGCAGACGCATCCCGGACAATGGCCCGCCACCCTGCGGGAACTGGTCCCGGATTTCCTGACGGAAGTGCCGGAGGACCCCTTCAATGGCCGCGAGCTCCAGTGGGATCCTGGCAAAAAAATCATCTTCTCCGTCGGTTCCGACTGGTTGGCGAACGACCCCAAATTCAAAGACGCCTTCGCCTGGTCCGCCACGGACCACGCCTCCCCCGGCCTCCGCATGGAACGCCCGCCTGCGCCCCCGCCTTGATTTCCCATCGAAACCAAGGCCAGCCACAAATCCTTAAACTAGGAACGGACCCGAAATCATTTTTTCAGAGAATCCATTAACGTCTATTCGCGTTCATTGGCGGTTAAACCAACTTTTTGTGCGGCTCTTTTCCAACCGCTAATAAACGCCAATGGACGCTAATCCATCAAGCTGGAAAGGACTGGGATTGGTTTGTTCAGGGAATCCATTCGCGCCTATTCGCGTTCATTGGCGGTTGGCTTCCCTGCCTGCTTTTTGGATTGGGGAAGATGAAATTACCGCGCGGGCAGTCCGGCGGCGTCCAGCATGGCCCGCCAGGTGTCAGGGTAGCGGCGTTCGATTTGCGTGGTGACTTTTGCCAGGCAGGTTGCGCGGGTGGCGGGGTCGGGGATGGCCTGCGCCCAGGCCAGGGCGGCAGCGGGCTCGCCGGCCTGGATCCAGCCGTCGGCCAGGATGCCGATGCCTTTTTCCGTTTCCGGGGTGATGCCGAGGGACAAAATCCAGTCCGCGCAGGCGGCGATATCGGGTTCAGCAGCGGTGAGTTTGAGATCCCTGGGCACGCCGGCATCCGTCCACCAACTGACAAATTCCGCGATTTGATCCGATCGTTCCTCCGGGGGCGCATGGGCCAGCATCCACTCCGTGGCGGATTTGCGGTCCACCGAGCGCCACGCGGAAACCATCGCCTTTTCCGTCCAATCCCGGGAGTCCGGGCCCAGCTCCAGGGATTCCACCCAGAGGCGCGCTTCCTCCGGGGTTTCGTGTTTCAGGCGCTTGGCCAGCACCCCCATCAGCTCGCCCTCACGTTGGTCGGGTTTTTCCGCTATCAACTGCTTGAGCATCCCATCGCCGTCCGCGGGCCATTGCGATTTTTCGCCGGCATACAGCGGATTGAGATGCACGGTTTTCAGCATGGATTTCCGCAGGGCGGGGTCTGCCACCGTCATCGCCTCACGCATCATCAGGCGGGGATTGGCGGCCCCGATTTCCCAGAAAGTATTACCCATGAGGGATTTTGTCCACTCCGCGGCACCGGGTTTCACGGCTTCGACCTTCCAGTATTGCAAAAGCCCCGCCGGGTCCGTTGCCCCCCATTTGGATAGGGTGAGGTAGCTTTCCATCTCGTTCTGCGCCGCCGTCATGCGTTCCGCGAAGTCACCGGTCGTGAGCGGCGTGGAGTCGGTTTTCAGGGAGTCGCCAAAAGATTTGAGGAGCGTGAATGCCTCCCCGCGGATGGATTCCGGCAGTTGTCCGAAAACCTCCTCCTGTTCGCCTGGCGACAGCTGGCTGATGAGGCAGGCGGAACGCGCCATCCGGCACAAAACCAAAAGCTTGTTGCTATTCCCATCGGCATCCCCCCCGTCATCAAGGGTCCCTGACTTGAGGAGTTCCAGCAATTCCCCCTGAATTTCCCTGACGGCCTCCGGGGACAAAACGACCTGCCCGGCGGCTCCCGGAATGCCGGGCCTGTCCTCCCGCATTTTTCCCCGCGCACCCGTCGCCGCAGCTTCAGGATCGGGCGCACCGGACGATGCGGCACGTGGGGACGAAGGCGGAAAAGCGGCCCACCAACCGCCCAGGGCGGAGATCCCCAGCACGACGGCGAGGGAAAGAAATTGGCTTCGGGAATAGCGCATGGGTATTGTCAGGAAGTTTGTCAGGATGGCCGGCAGGTTATGGTTAGGGTCAGGGGCGGGGGCTTGTTAGTGTGACAGAAAGCCGGTCAGGGCTTTCCTGCGCCCAGGGTCCTTTTCCAAGCGTTCCAACAGGGCAGGGCGGGCCTCCGGGGTGATGCCGTCAAAGACCTTCCGCACGCCCTGCAGGAGCGCCGCGTTGGCGGACTCATCCGGCAGTCGGCCGACGGATTGGCATAGCATGCCGAAGCCCGCTTCATCCAACTCACCGTC
>JAQGPD010000634.1 GCA_028293305.1 Verrucomicrobiales bacterium
GAGGAGATCCTGCGCGACATCCTGACGTATATGGTTTCGGTGGACGGCAACAAGTTCCGCACCCTCGACCTCCGCAAAGCCTACACCGCCAGCACGGGCCGCGGACTTTATGTCAGCGCCGACTCCAAGGACGACACCATCGTTTTGAAGAAAACCGGAACCGTCAATGTCGAAGGCGTGCCCTTCAGCATCATCGCCCCCGAGAAGAGCGCCACGGGCAACGTGGTGGTTCTCAAAGGCGGTCAGGGATATGCCCGCACCATGCCGCAAAGCGTGGAGGTCAATGTCGGTGGTTTCAAAGCCAACCGCCTTCACTTCCTCGGCGGCATCGCCGGCTGGGGCGCGAAGGAACCTTCCAACGGCGAACCGGCCCTCAAGGTGACGGTGAACTATGTCGATGGACAGAAAGAGGAAATCGTGGCCCGCGACGGCGTGGAATTCGCGGATTACATTGGCCGTTTTGAAGTTCCCGGCTCCAAGTTTGTGCCCGGCCTCCTCAGCAACTCCGCCCAGCTCCGCTGGTATACGAAATTGTTGAAACGCACCGAAGCGATCAAGAGCGTGGTCCTCGAAAGCTTCGCCAATGGCGTCGCTCCCACCACCCTCGCGGTGACGGCGGAACTCGCCGAGCCCGGTGCTCCCGCCCCCGGCGTCATGGCTCCCGCCGCCGCTCCGGCTCCGGCTCCCGAACCCAAAGCCGCCGCAGCCGAAGCGCCGCAGCAATGGGGTCAAGGCACCCGCGTCCTCCTCGCCGGGGGTGGTTCCTCGCACGACTTCGCCCGCTTTTTCAAGGCGGCGGACACCGCCATCCTGACAGGTGCCGGCTACACGGTGCAATACACCGAGGACTTCCAAACCGCGGCCGCCAAACTGGCCGAGGCCGATGTCCTCGTCTTCAGCACGAATCAGGGAACGTTCTCCAATGTGGCCTTCCGCGCCGCCCTGGAACAGTTCGCCGCCCGGGGCAAAGGCATCGTCCTGCTCCATGCCGGATTGTGGTATAACTTCCCCAGCTGGCCGGAGTTCAACAAAATCTATGCCGGCGGCGGTTCCCGCGGTCATGACAACCTATCAAAACCCTTCGAGGTGAAAGTGGTTAAGCCCGGGCATCCTGTCATGAAGGACGTTCCCGCCACCTTCACCCTGACGGATGAGTTGTATTACATGATTCCCGACAAGGACGGGTCTCCAATCGAAGTGTTGGCGGAGTCCACCAGCGCGCAAAACGGCAAGGTGTTCCCCAGCGTCTTCACCGTCGCCAACGAAAAAACCCGCATCGTCGGCATCTGCCTCGGCCACGACGCCCGCGCCCATGATCTGCCTCCGTTCCAGACCCTGCTGAAAAACGCGGTGCGCTGGACCTCCGGCAAATAATGGCGGCGGTTTTATAACATAAACCGGAATCCATCCCCGAGCCCCGGCCGTGCCCCGCGCACCGCCGGGGCTTTTCTGTTTTTGCCTCGCATATCCTCCAAAACCGGACCATGGGTTATCGCTTGAACCGTCGATCCTTCCTCAGATTTTCCTCCCTGCTTCTGGGGTCCACCGCGATGCTCCGGCGTGGTCTCGCGGAGGAAGCCATCGCCCAGGCCCGGGGAAAATTGATGTGGGATCCGGTTTATCTGGAAATGCCGGCAGCCCTCAAACCCGCCTGGGATCACTGGCTGGCCTTGTCGGAATGTTTGCGTCAAAACCAAAACGATGTCTTCGCCCGCGACCTCGCCGCCAGTGGCCGCAAGGAGGCTGCTCCGGCCCGCATCGCCATCTCCTTCGAAGTCGCCCAAAAACCCGCCGCCTGGTTCGCTGGTCCGGATGCGCGGCGCATCGCCAACAACCTCCGCACCTGGCAGGCCCCCTGCGGCGGCTGGACGAAAAACACCGCCATGGCCCGCCAGCCCCGCGCCCCGGGCCAGCGCTGGTCGCCCTGGGGGGATTGGGATTATGTGGGCACCATCGATAACAAAGCCACGACTTCGCAACTCGAGTTCCTCGCCCGCACGCACAGCGCTTCCGGCAATCCCGCGGACCGCGAGGCGGTCATCCGCGGCCTGCGTTATCTGCTCAACGCCCAGATGCCCTCCGGCGGCTGGCCCCAGGTATTCCCGCTCCAGGGCACCTATCATGATCAGATCACGTTCAATGACGACGCCATGGTCCGCGTCCTCATCCTCCTGCGGAATGTGAAAAACGGCAAAGCCCCCTGGCAATGGGTGGACGCCACGCTCCGCTCGGAAATCGATGCCGGCGTCCAATCCGGAATCGACTGCATCCTCAAAACCCAGATCAAGGTCGACGGCCAACTCACCGCCTGGTGCGCGCAGCATCACCCCATTTCCCTCCTCCCTGTCGGCGCCCGGGCTTATGAGCTCGCCTCCATCAGCGGAGCCGAAACCGTCGGCATCCTGCGGTTCCTGATGTCCCTGGCAAAACCCGCCGCACCCGTCCGCGAAGCGGTCGAGGCCGGCACCGCCTGGCTCCGACGCTCCCAAACGGATGCCGCGCGCCTCGGTCTAAAAGGAGCCAAAGGGCCCCACTGGGCGCGTTTCTACGAGATCGAAACCAACCGCCCGCTTTTCAGCGATCCCGACGGCAAAAAACGTTATGCTTTCAGTGAGGTGAAAGTGAAGAGAAACTCCTACGCCTGGTTCACACCCGCCCCCGCCGAATTCCTCCGCCGCGACTATCCAAAGTGGAAGGCGCGCGAAAACCGCTGACCCCGCCAGGCTTTCCGCTATCTTTGTCAGGATACGCCACCTTGGCATCGCGAAGATGAAAAATTACCGCGCGGCCGCGACGGCGGGAGCACCGCTCAAGGCGGACTTCCCACCACCCGGAAGAATCGGCGCGGGCTGGAGGTGGCGGGCGTGATCCACTCGAAGGCCGGGTTGTCCAGGGTGGGCGCAATCACGGTGGAATAGTCGCTCCAGCCGCTTGTCAGGGTGCTGGTCTGCACCCGGTAGCGGCGCGCGGCGGAGGCGGGCCAGGTGAGCTTGAAGGTGCCGGCGGCAACACCCGGAGCGATATCCAAAAACGGATGATCGGCTGCGGCGCTGCTGACAGGACTGGTGCCGAACGCATATTCCTGGAGGTTGTTATAGCCGTCGGCGTCGCCATCGCCGTCCGGGCCATGGATGCCGTAAGCATTGTTGAACTCGAGACGATAGGCATTTTCCCAATAGTCAGGAAGTCCATCCTGATCGGCATCGGCCTGCGCGTCGGGAAACGCTTTCACCAGGCGGCTGTCGCTCAGCGAGGTGTCCCCGCGCAGGAAGTCCACGCGCACATGATGCAGGAAGGCGGGGTCGCCATTGTAGAGATTCGGCAGGGTAAAAGCCAGCGCGTCCTGCGTGGCGGTTTCATTCCGGATGATCGACCAGGCCGTGCGGGGCAGGGGAATGGCTCCATCGGGTTGGCCGCTGATCAGGCTGGCGATGGATACCGAGAATTCGCCCAGCAAGGTGGCGTCCGGGACGCCCAGCCCGAGTGATTTGTCAAACAGCGCCTTGGCGATATAACCATTTCCGGTCACCGTTCCATCCACGGCGGGGTAGGCGATGCCGAAATTCACCGGCGATCCCGTGTTGACGGTCCTGACAAGAGTCGTGAACCAGCCCGCCGCGTCCGTCAGGCTCTGGTCGGCGACGGAGGAAAGTTCGCGGAGGCGCACCCGGATCGTGGCGGTGCCGGAGCTTGGGATGGCCTTGTAGTCGAACCGCCACTCCTTGGCGAATCCGGTGCGCGAAGTCTGGCTGGGAACCGTGACCGCCGTGGCGAGGGCCCAGTTGGCGGCACCGTTGCCGTTGGCCGCGCTGTCGTTGGCGGAACTGCTGTCGAGGATTTGATAGGACACGGAAGTCACCGATTCATCTGTCAGGACCAGCACGCCATAGCTGGTGCCTCCGATGGTGGCGTTGTCCGCCGTGGGGAAGCGGATCACACCCTCGGGACGCTGTTGGTCCAGGTAGAACGTCTGACTGAATGTGTTGAAAATCGGGGTCTCCGATCCGCGGGAAAGAAACGCCCTGGCGCGGATGATGTGCAGCCCCTCCTTCAGGCCGGTGGCTTGCACGCCGCGGTCCGCATGGGGATAATAAGTGACCGTGTTGCCGTTGAATCCGGCGGCTTCGAAAACGGTCTCCATGCGTTCCGCCTCGCGCACGGCGGCGATGGAGGCAGGGTAGCGTTCGGAGGCCGTGTTTTTCAACACGCCGATTTTATAACGGAATTTGGTTCCGGATGTCTGAGCTAGCACCGTGCCGCGCCACCACTCCGGCGTGCCTCCGCCATCCGGGGTGCCATTGACCACTTTTGCCAGGGAAACCGTGCGCGTGGTGCCGCGCCCGATCCCGTCCGCTCCCTCCGGCCAGGTCAGGCCGTCGGTGGTGTAATAAACCCACGCCCGTTCCACGCCGGCAGCGGCATAACCGATCTTCGCCGTGATCTGGATGGCGGTTCCCGCGGCGGATGCGGGGGCGGGTGAAAACTGTGGCGTGGCATTGATTTCATGTGTGCCCGCAGGGTCGTGGTAGACCCAGGTCGCCGTGCCGTTGGACGTGTTGGGCGCGGTGGAGTCGGCGTTGTTGCGGACGGCCGGCGTGGCTTGTCCTATCACTACTTCCCAGGACTCCGCGCCGGGGCTGCCGATGATATTCCGGGCGACGTCCGTGGCGGCGAATTTCTCCGCCGTGCGCTTCACGAACCTCGCCTGCTCATAACCGGATAACAAATCCATGCTCCCGGGATCGCCCGGTGCGGTGGCGGGTGGAGTGTCCAATTTCACATCCGTGGCGGGGCCGAATCCCATGGCGGAATTTACATCGATCCCGCCATCGAGTTTGAACCGGAGATTGGAGGTCAGGCCGTCGGTGCGGCTTTGAAAGGTCAGGTTGGCCGCGTTCCTGACCACCGGGATGCTGGCTTGATAGGCATAGGCGGGATCGCCATCCGCGCCGTCCCTGCGGGGCTGCGCGATGAAGGCGGAGGGCACGCCGTTTTCCAAAATCCGGATGGGCCGCAGGTCGGTGCCGGACCAGACCGGCACGGCTTCCGGCACCGGTGGGGCAAAGGCGAAATATCCCCCGGAAGGCACGGTCACGTTCTGACCCTCAGGATTATAGATGCGGCCGTCATTGCCGGAAAAGACATAAAAACTTCCGTTATGCGGACTGTAATTTTTCAGCAGCGTATTGGCGGGGAAAGTCGTGGTGAAGCCGGCGGGAGCCTGTTGTCCGGCGGTGTAGTTCCGGGCCATCATGACCAGCAAAGTGGTCGCGGAGGCGTCGCTCATGGCGGCGTTCACACTCTTGTCGCGGAATTCCCAGGCGGCGAAATCCTGACTGCTCCAGCGCCCGGTCTGATAGCCGCGGATGAAGTCCCGCCGGACGCGCAGGGCGCCGGTGATGTGGGTCTGGCCGTATTGCCCGAGGAAGGGAGTGTAGCTGGGTTTTGGAAAATAGTCCGGTCCCTTTGAGATGTTATAGCCGTCCGTGTAAACGATCGGCAGGCCGCCCTTCAATAACATGTAGGCGTGCGCGGCGGGGCGCTCGCTGCCGGACATGGAGTTGTTATCGTGGCTGACGCAATACATCATCCCGGTGTCCACGCCGGCGGTGAATTGTCCCGGATTGTCATAGCCCTGGAGGGTGCTGCCAATGCCGCTGAATCCTCCGGTTTGATTCAGAAAATCATCATTCGCCAGCCTCATCCCGGCATTGATATAGTCGCCCGGCGCGGGCGGCGAGCCGAGGTGCTCGCCGAAGAGCATGGCGTCATCGCGGCCAAGGGCGGCGTTGAAGGTGGTGTCGCGGTGGTTGCCCCAATCCGTTAGTCCATGCGTGATGTTGTATTGCATCTGGATCTGACCGGTTAGGCCCCAGTCCGCGCTGTCGCGGTCGGCCCCGGATTGTTTCCCGAAAAAGGAGGCGGGCACGTGCTTCACGGCATCCAGGCGGAAGCCGTCGGCGTGAAGCTGATCGACTTGATAGCGCGAGGCCCGGAAGAGGAAGGTGTTGACGTCCTCGGCCACGGGATTCCCCATGTCGTATTTGTTATTTCCGAATCCCCACGTGGCGTTCCGGTGGTCCGCGCGGCTGGGATCGATGCCGCTGTCCGTGTAGGGTTCCGAGGCCTCGCCGGCGTCGTGCTGGCCGTTGTTGTTGGAGTCCGTCCAGTCAAATTTTCCATTTCCGGCGCCAGCGGGAGGGGATCCGAAACCGTTATCCTGCCAGGGTTCCTTGTTGGAAAAAGTCGTGACGGTGACGCCCGGAGTGCCGGTGGGCAAAGGCAGGTCGGTGTCCAGATAATACCAGGTTTGCCCCGGTTGGCGGATGCCTGACCAGCGCGGATAGTCGTTATTCTCCGTGCTTCCGGTGGGATTGAAACTGGTGTTCACCGGCAGTTCCTGGGCGATGTCCCAAGCGAACGGATTGCGGTTCAGGACCTGCCATTCATCATTGTAGTCGACGGAATCGCTGGCCTTCGACCAGCCGCCATTCCGGCGGACGAGGTGGAAGTCCTCGGGCACAAACCCGCGCATTCCCGGAAACAGCGTCCCGGCTGGAGTGGCGGCATCCAAGGGGCCCGCGTTGTGGGCGGTGACGTTGTCGAAATACACCCGGATGCCGAACCGATGGGCCGACTCCACCAGGGATAACAATTCCGCCTTGGTCCCATAGCGGGTGCGGACGGTGCCCGAGCCATTGAGGTCGCCCAGGTCGAAACGGTCATAGGGATCATAGCCCACGGAGTAAGTGCCGGACGCGCCTTTGGACGGAACCGGCAGCCAAAGCGCGCCATAGCCGGCCTCGGCCAGTTCAGGAAGGCGGGCTTGGATTTCGCTCCAGGAGGTGTTGAAGTATTGCAGAATGGTCTCCTGCGCATGAAGGCGCGCGGGCAGGGCGGCGAGTGTCAGGAACAGGCAGGCGGCGGCGGTGGCTTGCGGCCGGGGCAAGGGCCGCAAGTGGCGGGCTGGAGGGGAATCGGGGGCTTGCATGGAGAAGGGATTTGCCGCAGCCGAATGGGCACCGGCGGCGGGGGGTTGCCGGACTTTACCCCCAAGCGACCCGGCGGAGCGAGGATTAAATTCATGAAAACGTTCAGTTGAACTCCATTTCCCGCGTCATGCGCCCCCAATTATAACAAACCCGGCGCTTCGCTTCGCTAGCCAATTTCCGTCATGGCCTGCGCTGTGCCGGCGCGGGGGGAAAAACGCAGGCGATAGGCGCGCGGAACGAGCCCGGTGGCGGTCTTGAACCGTTTGGTGAAATGGCTCTGATCGTGGAATCCACAGTCCAGCGCGATGGCGCTCAGCGGTTGGCTGGAATGCGTCAGGAGCCTCCGGGCCGCCTGCAGCCGGACCTGCGTCAGGTAGTGCGCGGGCGACATGCCGAAGATGCGGCGGAACTCGCGTTGGAACTGGCTGACGGAAAGCCCGGCCTTTGCGGCGAGGTCGGGGACGCCCAACGATTCCGCGAAGTGCCGCCGGGCGAATTCCACGGCGGGCAACAGTCTCCGGTATTCCTCGGGAGCGTGACCGGAGCTTTCATAGGGCCGCATGATGCCGGCGATTCCATTGACCTTTCCCGCGGCGTCATGCAGGGGCAGCTTGCTGCATGCATACCAAATGGGAGACCCTCCGGCGGACGGCACCAGCCAAACCTGGTGCAGGATGGGCTGACCGGATAACATCACCCGCCTGTCCTCCTCGATGTATTGTCTCGCCAAGGCCGGGGGATGGAAATCGTGGTCCGTGCGGCCCAGCATTTCGCTTTCATCCGCGCAGCCATGCAGCTGCCACTCGGCATCATTCGCGAGCACAAAGCGGTGGTGGCGGTCCTTGGCGAAAACGAGCACGTCCGGCAAAAGATTCAGCAGCGGCAGCGCCTGCAGGAACGATCGCCGGAGCGGGCCGGGTTGAAATGGAGGCAATGAAGGCATGCGTCGAATTTACCATTTTTCGGCACGGCGCTACTAGAAACCTGTGCCGGTTTCCGCGTAGTCTGGGGCATGAAGTATTTTATGTTTTCCGCGCTGGCGGGGCTGGTGGCGGTCACGTCGGCCGGTCGAGCGGGCACGCTGCAGTTCAACCGCGACATTCGTCCCATCCTTTCCGAAAACTGTTTCCACTGTCATGGTCAGGATGCCTCGAAGCGCAAAGCGGAACTGCGCCTGGACACCGCCGAAGGAGCGCGGGCCCTGCTGGAAAAGGGAGCGGCGCTGGTGCCGGGCCAACCTGACAAAAGCCTGCTTTTGCAACGCATGATGTCGCACGATCCCGATGAGTTGATGCCTCCTCCGGAATCCAAGCGCAGCGTGACGGAGGAGCAGATCCGCCTGGTAAGCCAATGGATCAGCGAGGGCGGCGAATATGAAAATCACTGGGCCTTCGTGCCGCCCGCGCATCCTGCCATGCCGGCCGCCACTGCCTGGGACCGGCAACCGTGGGACGCCCTGGTGCGGGCGCGGTTGGAACGTGAGGGAATGCAGCCCTCGGCAGCCGCGACGCCCGCGGCATGGCTGCGCCGCGCAACTTTTGACCTGACAGGATTCGCCCCCACCACTGCGGAACTGGACGCCTTTGAAGCCGCTGTGGCTGCCAAGGGGGAAGCGGCATTTTCGGAGGCGGCGGATCGGTTATTGGCCAACGCGGCCTATGGCGAACGCATGGCGGCGGAGTGGCTGGATGTGGCCCGGTATGCGGATACCCACGGTTTCAATAACGATTCCGCGCGATCCATGTGGCGCTGGCGGGATTGGGTGATCGATGCCTTCAACCGCAACCTGCGGTATGATCAATTCATCACCAAGCAACTCGCCGGCGACCTGCTGCCGAATCCGGCATTGGAGGATAAAATAGCGACCGGATTCGGGCGGAATCATGTCATTAATTCCGAAGGCGGAATCATTGATGAGGAATACCGCGTGGAGTATGTCGCCGACCGCGTCAGGACGCTGGGCATGGCGTGGCTGGGGCTGACCATGGAGTGCAGCCGCTGCCATGATCACAAATACGATCCGGTGACCGCCAAGGATTACTATCGGCTATACGCTTTTTTCAATCAGGTGCCCGAATGGGGCGAGGATGGCCGTGTCGCCAATGCCTCGCCATTGATCCCGGCCCCCACCAAAGCGCAGCGGGAGCACCTATCCAAACTGGAGCAGGGACGCTCCGCCCTGGCGGCGGGGCGCGTGCCCGGCGAAATGTCAGGAAAAGGCCTTGGCGAAGTCCTGACATGGTTGCGGACCAGTGTGCCGGTGGTGCCCGAACTCCCGGAAAATACGCTGAGGCTCGAAAACAAGGATGGGAAATGGATCAATGCCGTGAAGCCCGGACAAGCCTGGGGCAAGGGTCCCGACCCGACGGCGGCGGCGGCGGGCATGCATTTCCCGGCGGAGGGAGATTGGAAATTGGACGGGGCGGCATTCGACGCCTCCAGCAATAAACCGTGGACCTGGCAGAGCGCAGTGCGTTGGGAGGGCGGGGAGGGGGTTTTGCTATCGAGCATGGATTACACCATTGTCGAATCCTCGACCGCGCATGGGAACGGCTTTGAAATCCGCATCACGGCGGAAGGCCGGCCGGAAGTGCGCATGGCGCAAAAGTGGCCCGCCTACGCGATCCAGGCCGTGGGCATTGCGCCATTGGCGAAGGATCGCTGGCATCATGTCGCGGTGGTGAACCACGGCACGGACAATGCGCGGGGATTCAGGATTTTTGTCGATGGCGTGGAGTCGGCGGTGGAGGTGCTGCATGACGGATTGTCAGGAGGCATGGGGGCCAAGGCCATGAGGATGGGTTCCGCGACCGGGAAAAATCCTGACGCTTTTCACGGCTCCCTTGAGGGCATGCGGGCCTGGTCCCGGGTGCTGACTTCGAAGGAGATCGTGGACCTGGCGGATTCGTTATGGGTGCGGTCGCTGCCGGAGGGGCCGGCTGGTTCGGAGGCCGCCCTGGGAAGTCTGGAGCGGTTGCAGGGTATTGTCAGGAGACACGATGCCGGGGTCCGGGAGCAGGAGGAAAAGTGGCTTGCGCTGCGCTCCGGGGAGCTGGAGGCCGCCCGCGATTTTCCGACCGTCATGGTGATGTCAGAGCTTTCGGCGCCGAGGCCGACGCATGTTCTGATGCGTGGAAATTACGACGCGCCGGGCGAACCCGTGACGCCGGGCGTGCCGGAATCCCTGCTGGGGGCATGGCCGGAAGGCGCGCCCAGGAACCGGCTGGGCTTGGCGCAATGGCTCACAAAAGCGGATCATCCGCTGACGGCGCGCGTGGTGGTGAACCGGTTTTGGCAGCAGGTGTTCGGCACCGGTTTGGTGAAGACCTCCGAGGATTTCGGAATCCAGTCCGAATACCCGGCGCACAAGGAAGTGTTGGACGAACTGGCACGCAATTTCATCGAAAGCGGATGGAACGTGAAGGCATTGATGAAGTCGCTGGTGCTGTCCGCGACCTACCGTCAGGATTCGAGGGTCGGGGCGGATTTGTTGGCGAAGGATCCGGCCAACCGCCTGCTGGCGCGCGGCCCGCGGGTGCGGCTTTCCGCGGAGATGATCCGGGATCACGCCCTGGCGGTCAGCGGCCTTTTGAAGCCGAGGATCGGCGGTCCCGGAGTGTATCCGGATCAACCGCCGGATTTGTATAAAGGCGTGGTGGTGGATGCCGCCTATCCCGGCACCAAATGGACTAACAGTCAGGGCGATGATCTATACCGGCGGAGTCTGTATACCTTTTGGAAGCGCACCGTGCCGCATCCGGTGATGACGGTTTTCGACATGCCGGACCGTGAGTTTGGATGTGTCAGGAGATCGCGCACCAACACCCCGCTGCAGGCGCTGACGCTGATGAATGAACCGGCCCTGGTGCGCGCGGCGGGTCATCTGGGCGCGCGGATCCGGGGTGAGGGCGGGGCCACGGACGCGGAAAAGCTGACCTTTGGATTCCGCCTCGTCGCTTCGCGGCAACCTTCCGAAAAGGAGGCGGCGGTCCTGGCGAGGATGCTGGAAGGGCTGCGGAAATCCTATCAAAGCGATCCCACCGGAGCCGGGGAGATGTTGAAAAGCGCCGACGTGGTGCCGGCCGCGGAAACCGCCGCCGCTGACCTGGCCGAAGCCGCGGCGTGGACGGCGCTGGCTTCGAATTTACTGAATCTGGACGAAACCATCACCAAAAACTGACCTTACCCATGGACTGCAATCGATTTCAAACCTGGGGAAACCGCCGGGATTTTCTAAGCCGCACCGGACTGGGGCTGGGCGCGGCTGCGCTGTCCCAATTGATAGGATCCGCTCCGGCCCGCGCGGCCGGTGGGTTGCCTGGCATCCCCCATTTTGCCCCGAAGGCGAAACGGGTCATTTATTTGTTCCAATCGGGAGGTCCTCCCCACTTGGAATTGTTTGATCCGAAACCGATGTTGAGCGACCGCTTCGACGAGGAGCTGCCGGCATCCGTGCGTGGCACGCAACGCATCACGGGCATGGTCAGCGCTCAGGGCAAACTGGCCCTGCAGCCCAGCAAATACGGCTTCCAACAAGGCGGCCAAAGCGGTCAATGGATCAGTGATCTGCTGCCCCACACGCGGAAAATCGCCGACGATATTTGTGTGGTCCGGTCGATGGTGACCGACGCCATCAACCATGATCCGGCGATCACTTTTCTGCAGACCGGAAGCCAGCAGCCGGGTCGCCCGAGCATGGGCGCGTGGCTGGATTATGGATTGGGAAATGCCAATGAAAACCTGCCAAGTTATATGGTGATGTGCTCGGTTCCCAGCAAGGGGCCGCCGGACCAGGGATTGTTATCAAGGTTGTGGGGCAGTGGGTTTTTGCCCAGTCGGCATCAGGGGGTGCAGCTCCGCGGGACCAGCGATCCGGTGCTGTATCTGGGCGATGCTCCCGGCATTTCGCGCGAGCGGCGCCGGTTGATGCTGGATGGCCTGGCGGAGATGAACGGGCTGCAACTGGAGAGCAGCGGCGACCCGGAAATCGAGGCCCGCATTGCCCAATACGAAATGGCCTTCCGCATGCAGGCCTCCGTGCCGGACCTGACGGATCTAAGTAAGGAGCCGGAGGAGACCTGGCAACTTTACGGTGAGGCGGCGAAACAGCCGGGATCCTTTGCGCGGCACTGCCTGCTGGCCCGGCGGATGGCCGAACGCGGGGTGGGATTCATCCAGCTCTATCATCGCGGCTGGGACGTGCACGGCGGCCTGACGGATCGCCTGCCAGTGCTTTGCGGGGACGTGGATCAGCCGGCGGCGGCATTGGTGACGGATCTGAAAAGACGCGGACTGTTGGATGAGACTTTGGTTATATTCGGTGGTGAATTCGGACGCACTTGTTATGCCCAGGGCGGGGCGAACCGCGAGAAATACGGCCGGGACCACCATGGCCGCTGCTTCTCGCTATGGATGGCCGGCGGGGGGATCAAGCCCGGCCACAGTCATGGGATGACGGACGATTTTGGATTCAATATCGTAAAGGATCCCGTCCACGTCCATGACCTCCATGCCACCTTGCTGCATCAGCTGGGCATTGACCACGAACGCCTCACCTATCGATTCCAAGGCCGGCAGTTCCGCCTGACGGATGTGCATGGAAAAGTGATCCGGGACCTGATCGCCTAACTGGTCTCCCTTTGCCATTCCGCGAGGGAAATCCGGGTCTGCCGGCGGTTCAGCCACAGCATCAGCGCGATCGGCAGGGCGCAGGTTCCCAGCACCCCGGTCACCACGCCCACCATCTGAAAAGCCCCCATGAAATCCGCCGGTGAAAATGCCGGGGCGGCGGAGGCCGGGGCGGGTGGCCCGGACGCGGCAGGCGGCGGGGTTGTCGTTGCCGGACCAGGGGGTGTCGGGAGTTTGGTGGGCGCGCTGGAAGTCAGTTTTCCAAACGCACCGGGCGGGATGTTGCTCATGAGGGCCCGGCTGGCTTGGACCGTGAAAGGCGCGGCGGCGAGCGCGAGGATGATACGGCACACGGCCCACCAGAGTAGAAGCCGACGCGCTATCCTGCGGCGGCGGAGCAGGGCGATGGCTCCCGCGATAAGCAGGACGCTGAGCAGGAGGACGAGGGATGAATTGATCCGGGTGATGAACTGCGATTTTTCGAGAGCCGCGGAAAAGGCGGGATCAGGAGTTAGCGATGCGGCGGCCAGGAATTTATGGGATTGGAACGCGGCGATGTGCATGAGCACGCCGTAGGCACTGATCGCCAAAGCGCCCACTCCCACCGCGATGGGCCAAGCGGGATCCTGATGCGCCGGGGGCATGTAAGGATCCAATAACCTCATCGGCGGGCCATCGCACGTCGATTGATTCGGGCCCGGGGCATCGTCGCGCGAAGTGGGCGGCAGAGGGGGAGGGACCGATGCGGGGGGAGATGCATTTCCGGGTGTGGACATGGAACTCATATGGGCGAGTCTCGCATGGCCGGCTGACATTGCATCCGGTTTGCATGCCCTGCGGCGGCATTCATCAAAAGTCCGCATGGAGCCCACCAAGTGACCGTGAACTCCATGCGGATCACAAGCTTGGATTCGATTCCCTGGTATTGATACTATTGTTCGGCCTCTGGCTTTACTAACGAGAAACCCAGGAGAGCGATGCATTGTGGCTGGTGACGGCATAGGCCTTGCCCAAATGGTTCCCGGCCAGATCCTCCTTTTGATTAGTGGTCAGAAGCACGGGACCCGCCGGGCAGGAGGGCAGAGCCACGCGTCCTTCCGCATCCGCGGTCAGGCTGGACTCCTTTCCTCCGGTCATGAGGGTGAGCGCGGCGGCGGGAACGGGTTTCGAGCGGAAATAAACGCGCACCGAATTGTTGCCTTCCGGGACCAGGTCCAAGGTCATGGCGGGATGGGAATCGACGGCTGCAGTTTGCGGGCCGGCGGCGTGGAAACGTATATAGAATAAAGGCAATCGTCCCGGTGCATCCGCTTTTCCCATGACCGGAAACCCGGTCTGGGCCAAGACCACGGCTGGCGTGCCCCCTTCCGCGGAGAGGAGGAAGTGATCTTCTTTTTTAGTGCTGCCCAAAACAGTGGCCTCGGTTGCGGGGGCCCCGGCGGGAGTCCACGCCAGCACGGGGGCCAATTGGTCCAGGTATCCGGGCGATTTTTCGATGGTGTCCCCGAATTCCCCGAACCTCACCACCATGCGGTCGGGTGCAGTGAGCGACTCAATCCACATTTGGTGAGCCTGGGAGATGGTTGTCAGGAGCCCGGAAGCGGCAACCGTGAGCAGTAAAAATGAATGATGAGTTAACATAATATTTTCAGAGATTTAAATGGTTATATGTCTTGGAGTCGTGGCATCAGGCACGGCGACGGCGCAGGGCCAGGCCCAGCACTCCGAGCACTCCCAATCCGGCGGCGGTCGGCTCGGGGACCGGGGAGGTGACGATGAGCGCGGGGGCAAAGGCCGGGGTGTCCGTATCCGAAATCCCCACATCACCCAACGGTCCGGGCGCCTGGAGCATCATCCCGTAGTTTGTCAGGGTGCCGTCCTTCCAGCTCTTCACCAGCGTCGTGATGTCCCAGTCAAAATAACCGACTCCGGTGACCGTCCCGGTGGCGGCGACGGCGCCGAATGTCAGGGTGGGGGTCGTTCCGAAAAAGGCATTCCAAGTGGCCAGCGGAGCGATCCCGGCGTCGGCGGAGGTCTCCCTCCAATCTGTCAGGATCGGCGAAACAGTGACCGTGGCGGAGGTTTCATTGGAGAGCGCGTTGGTATTCAAACCGGTGGCATAGAGCCGCAGGGAAGCCGTGGTGATGTCCGCGGCGGTGAGTCCGGCGATGGCCGAAAGATCAAATTGAACAAGCGAACGGAAGTCCGTGATGTCGGACGAGACGACGGTGAGATTGCTGGAGAAATTGCTGTTGGGCACCGAGACGTAGATTTTCGTATCCTTGCTCTCCGCTTCCGTCAGCGGCTGGATGGTGAAAGTGGCGGCCCGCGCCTGCGGGGCGGATTGAAGGCAGAAGCCGGCGACAAGAGCGAGGGGAAGGAAGGCGGATGGTTTCATGGAGGAGTGTTAGGGGGGGCGTGGGCCGGCCCCGGTTCCTGGGAACGGAAATCCGGGATCGGGCCTCAACGGATCCGAGTCTAACCTGGAACGGCGGTTGTTTGCTGTTCCCTCCATGCCGGGTATTGCCCCAGCATTGCGGTCCCGGCGGCAAAACCGCATTTTTCAGCCAACCCCGCGCAACCAGCGGCAGCGGGCGCGGCCGAAGCAGGGAGGGCGGTCCCTTTTTCTCACCGCATTTCCGCCGCCTCCTTGTCCGCGTCCTCCTGGAGCACCTCCAGACTCACGCCCCGGCACAAATGATGACGGTCGCAAGCCGTGCGGGCACATTTCAGACAAAGATAGTTCTGCGGCGTCACGATGCGCAGCAACTTCAGCGCGTGTTTCTCAATGTCTTTCTTGCTCCAGTCGCATAGGGTCTTGGCCATGAGGCGATGATAGCGCAAATTGTGGTTGCCTGCCTGATTTTTCCATTTAGAATCATTCTAAATAAACAAAAACATGAATACCTCCACCACCCAACCCGCCGTCACCAACCCCGTCGTCGGCGCGCTTTCGACTCTTCTGGGCGACAGCTACTCCCTCATGGGCGAAACCCATCTCGCGCACTGGAACGTGGAAGGTTCCGCTTTCTTCGAGCTTCATGGCGCTTTCCAAAAGCAATATGAGGAGCTTTTCGAAGCCGTGGATGACATCGCCGAACGCATCCGCGCCATCGATGCCTATGCTCCCGGCGGCCTCAAAGCGCTCGCCAAACTCTCCACCGTCCCTCCCGTTCCCACAGGTGCCGCACCCGCCAAGGACTTCGTGGCGGCGCTCATCGAAGGTCACGAAACCACGACGGAATCCGCCAAAAAGGTCCGCGACACCGCCGCGGAAACCGGTGACCTGGAAACCCAGGACCTCGCGATCGGCCGCGTCCGGGTGCATCAAAAAACACTCTGGATGCTCAGGAGCTATCTAAAAAACCTCTGATAGTCAGGGCGTTCCCCAGCTTTTCGAACTGCATTTCAGCGCGGCGGATCACTCCCGCCGCGCTTTTTTTGGCATCCAAAGCAAAAGACATTGAGACCCAGTATCAAAAGCCCTTGCGCTTGGGCCACGACGTGATTCTGTCGCATCATGTCCATCCCGATCTCTCGTCCGACCTCCTTCGCTCCCACCCGCCGGCTGGCTGGATGGAGGATGGACGCCGCGCGGTTGGCGGCGGAATTGTTGCGCAGCGTTTCGCCCAAGGCCGCGGATGAAGTGTTGGATCTGCGCTCCGCCTTGCTGGAGCCCGGAGTCACGCCCGCCATGCTGCTCCGGGTTTTCCTGGCGGCGAAAAACCGTCTGGAAAAAGAACACTATCTTCTTTTTTTCCGGCTCCGCCGGGTGCTCGAACCCAACCTCGGCCTCAGGCTGGGGCGGGAGGCGGCCTCCCGGATTCTGCCGGTCGATTTCCAATACCGCAGCCTTCCGCAAATGCTCCGCCGGGCGCGGCAAAATTTGTTCGAGCACGATCTCGCCCTGACAAGTCCGGATGCCGCCGCCGTCACCGTGGTCTGGAGTCTGGCGGCCGTCACCGAAGAGTGAGGATGCCGGCATTGGCTGGCGTCGCTAACAGATAGTCTGAAGATTGTATAGCGGAAAAAGCCGCTCCTTCAGGCCGCGGTTTCCGACAGGCGGCGCTCCAGCAGCGCCAGCACCGCAGCCTCCTCGGGCGGCAGGTCCGCCAAGGCCCGGCGCATCTCGCGGCGGGCGTTTTCCTGGGCGGTCAGCAGCATGGTGCGGTCCAGATAGGAAGTCAGGATGGCCGGGTGGATATAACATTTCCGGCAAACCACCGGGGTGTTCCCCAGTCGTCCGGCCACGCGCTCAATGGCTTGCAGCACGTTCTTTTTGGCCTGCGCGTGGGAGTCGAACTCCTGAAATTCGCGCAGCGCCAGCGCCGCCAGAACCGTGCCCGCCCAGGTGCGGAAATCCTTGGCCGTGAAATCACGGCCGGTCGCGCGGCGGAGGTATTCATTGACGTCGGCGGAGGTGACATCATGCACTTTTCCGGCATCGTCGAGATATTGGAAGAGTTCCTGACCCGGCAGATCCTGACATTTTTTCACCAGCGCGGCGAGTCGACGGTCGCGCACCTCGACTTCATGGCGGATGCCGCTTTTTCCCTTGAAGCGGAACTGGATGACCGAGCCCTCGATCCTCGCGTGATGGTCCTGGAGAGTGGTTAGGCCGAACGAGCCGTTGGCGGAGGCATACTCGTCATTGCCCACGCGGATCAGGCTTTTTTCCAGAAGATTGACCACGGTCGCCAACACCTTGTCGCGGTCGAGCCC
>JAQGPD010000001.1 GCA_028293305.1 Verrucomicrobiales bacterium
AAGCAATCCGGCGTTGGTGTGGAAGTTGATGGCGCGGCTGGCGCGGGGGTTGGGGTGGGGGAGCTTGGGGGAGAGAAAAGGACGAAAAGGACCAAAGGGACAAAAAGGACGGGACGGCCGGAAAGGACGAGAGGGACAAAAAGGACGGGACGGCCGAGAGGGGTTTGAAGGGTGGGCACAAAAAAACACGGGCCTTTCGGACCGTGTTTTTTGTGTTGGATAGGGGTTGAAGCACCCGGGCCGGGAGGCCCGGGCTCCTTTCTCTTTTTAGACTCCGCTGAGGGCGTCTTCGCGTTTTTGGACGCGGCGGCGTTCGCCGGAGTCGAGGATGCGCTTGCGGAGGCGGATGTTTTTCGGGGTGGCTTCGACGAGTTCGTCGGCTTGGATGTATTCAATCGCGCGCTCGAGGCTGAAGCGGATCGGCGGGGTCAGGCCGGTCGTTTTGTCAGCGCCGGTGGTGCGGAAGTTGGTGAGCTGCTTGGCCTTGCAGGGATTGACGGGGAGGTCGTCCGCGCGGGGGTTTTCACCGACGAGCATGCCGGCGTAAACGATATCGCCAGGGCCGACGAAGAGTTTGCCGCGGGTCTGGACGACGTCGAGGGAGTATGGGGTGGCTTCGCCGGTTTCCATGCTGACCAGGGTGCCGCTGGTGCGGGTGACGATGGAGCCCGCCCAAGGGGCGTAGTGCTTGAAGAGGTGGCTCATCACGCCGTGGCCGCTCGTGAGGTTCATCAGGTCGTATTCGAATCCGATCAGGCCGCGCGTGGAGATTTCGGCTTCGATGAAGCTGCTGGTCTTGTGGGCGGTCATGTTGATGAGCACGCCGCGACGGTCGTTGATGCGCTTGAGCACCCCGTTGATGTATTCCTCGGGGACTTCGATGTAGAGGGTTTCGAAAGGTTCGCAGGTGGTGCCGTTTTCGTCCTTCTTGGTGATGACGTTGGGGCGGGAGACGAGCAGTTCGAATCCTTCGCGGCGCATTTGCTCGACCAAAACGGCGATCTGCATGGCGCCGCGGGCGCTGACGTTGAAGACGCCGGACAGCTCGCCATCGGTGACGAAGATGGAAATGTTGGACTTCATTTCCTTCATCAGGCGGTCGCGGATCTGGCGGCTGGTGACGTATTTGCCTTCTTTGCCGGCACCGGGGCTGTCGTTGACGCTGAACTCCATGGACACGGTCGGAGGATCGATGTCCACGAAGTCGATGGCGACGTCGTCTTCCAGGGTGGAGAGCGTTTCGCCGATATCGACGTCTTCAAATCCGGCAATGCCGACGATGTTGCCGGCGACAGCTTCTTCGGCGAAGGTGGTTTGCAGCGCGGAATATTCGAAAATACGGCTGACTTTGGCGCGGACTTTGGAGCCGTCCTTGCGGTAGAGGAAGACGTTGTCGCCTTTCATCACCTTGCCGCTGAGCACCTTGCCCATGGCGACACGACCGACGTAGTCATCCCAAGCGATATTGGAGGCCAGCATGCGGAAGGGACCGTCGGGATCGACATTCGGCGCGGGGATGTGGTCCCAGATGCCTTGGAGGAGGGGGATCATGTCCACGTTTTCGTCGGACAGGTTGGCCTTGAAGAAGCCGTCACGGGCGGAGCCGTAGAAAGTGGGGGCATTGAACTGGTCGTCGTTGGCGTCGAGTTCGATGAGGAGTTCCAGCACCTTGTCGTGCATGGCGGCGGGCTCCGAGTGGGGCCGGTCGATTTTGTTGATGACGAGAATGACTTTCAGGTTTTCCTGGAGGGCCTTGCGGAGCACGAAGCGGGTCTGGGCCTGGGGACCATCGTAGGCGTCCACGACGAGGAGCACGCCATCGACCATTTTCATAACGCGTTCCACCTCAGCGCCGAAGTCGGCGTGGCCCGGGGTGTCAACGATGTTGATGATGCGGTCACCCCAGTGGACGGAGGTGTTTTTGGAGCGGATGGTGATGCCTTTTTCTTTTTCGAGGTCCATGGAGTCCATGGAGCGCTCGGCGACGACTTGATTTTCACGGAAGGCTCCGCCGGCGCGCAGGAGTTTGTCCACCAAGGTGGTTTTTCCGTGGTCAACGTGGGCGATAATGGCGATATTGCGGATGCGGGTATTCATGACTGGACTGGGAGGGGGAAGCGCGCGTGCAGCGGGAAAAAAACGGGAATCCGCAAAAAGCCGGTGCGCAAAGGGCGGGACATGTAGCACAGGTTTGCGGTTTGGCAAACGCCCATCGGGAAAGTGTCAAAATTGGAAGCCGCTGAAGGTGAACGCTGGGTGAAAATCACGTGCGGAACGTGCAAATTGAAGGAGATGCGGGCAAAAAAGCCGCGCATTCAGCCGAGGAAGCGGGTTTTTATAAATCCAAATGAACTCACAGCACAATCCGGGCCGGGCCGGCGACTACTCGAAAACCGCGCCCGTGAAGTCGAGTTTGTAAATCATCCCTTCAAATCCGACGACGTAAATGGCACCCGCGGCATCCGTGCCGAAGGAGACGATGCGCTGAGGGATGACGCCGAGCTGCCGGACCTTTTTCAGGACACCGTTTTCCTGGCTGACGCCGAAGAGGCGTTTGGAATTGTAGTCACCGCATATATATACACCGTCGAAACTGGATGCCGGGTCGCCCCGGAACACCTCGCCCCCTGTGATGGAGTTCCCGTATTTATGCAAATAGGCGAAAAGGGGCTTGGTGTAAGTGGCGTTTTCCTTCCGGTATTGGTTTGAGAAGGGTTCATAGCCTTCGTAGACATTCCAGCCGTAGTTCGCGCCGCGCTGGATGAGGTCCACCTCCTCCACCCGGTCCTGACCGACATCCGCCAGCCAGAGGTCGCCGTTTTTCCGGTCGAAACAAAAGCGCCACGGATTTCGCAGACCGTAGGCCCAGATTTCCCCGCGCGCGCCGGCTTGGCCGACAAATGGATTGTCCTTTGGAATGGCATATGCCAGGCCTGGGTCCGCACGGTCGACATCGATTCGCAGGATTTTCCCCAAAAGCAGGTTCAGATTTTGAGCGTGGCCGTTGGGGTCGTTGTGCGGCCCTGTGTCGCCCATGACGACGTAGAGAAAACCGTCCGGGCCGAAGCGGAGGCAGCCGCCGCTGTGGTCCTCCGCCACGCTGGCGATTTTCAGGATCAGACGGGCGGGTTTGCCGGAGTCTTTTTTAAAGCCGGGGTCGAATTCCTTTTCCGTTATGTGAGTAGTGACTTTGCCGTCCTCGAATACCTGATGGAATAGATAGTATTTTCTGTTTTCAGCGAATTTTGGGTGGAACGCCATATCCAACAATCCGTTGGGTCCGCGCTCGCTGAAGACCTCCTGCGGGAAATTGGCGAAGACCGTTTTTTGCAGGCCATCCGGCGTGTCCTCCATCCGCCAGATGATGCCTGTTTGATGCAGGATGAAACGCACTTTGGGGAAGCCGGGCATTTCATGAAAAGCGGTCAGGCCGCTTTCCACCCGGTCGCGCGGCACCGTGAAGGCCTCCTGGAAATAGGGGGCCACCTTCACCGCCTTGCGCAGCAGGGGAATTTCCGGGGGCATGCCCTGGTCGCTGACAAGATTGGATTCCGCCACTTTCAGGGTGGTCAGGTATTGGATGAGATCCGTGAATTCCTGATTGGTCAGCGGAGTCTGGAGGCCTTCCGGCATGAGTGATGGGGTCAGGCCGGACTGCGATTTCAGCTCCTTCGCGGACACGGTGATCAGCTTGCCGTCGGCTCCAATGAGCTGGAGGCCATCGGCGTTTTTTTGTTTGAGGATACCTTGATAGGAAAGCCCGGATTTGGTCTCCACAAAAACAGTGCCATAGCCCGGCGCGATGGTGGCGGAGGGCTGGAGCACGGCGTTCACGAGGTCGCGCCGGCCGAAGGCGTCGCCCGCGGAGGAGAGGTCGGGACCGGCTTTGGAGGCGGTGCCGTCCACGGAGTGGCAGCTGGCACAGAGCAGGCGCGCGTCATTGAAAAGCCTGCGCCCGTTTTCCGGGTTGCCGTCATTTGTCAGGGCGTGGCGGCGGAATGCCTCCAAATCCGGCGACTGGGCGCGCAATGCAGCCGCGGGTCCGACGAGGAAGGCCAGGCAAAGTGGCAGCAGAAAAAGGGAGGGGCGCGGGGCAGGCATCGGGTTTCAGGGAATGAGGGTGCGGGCAGCCCGATGTCAATGCCCCAAACCACGCCGCCCCTTTAGGCTCAAGGCGGAAAAACCGGTCCGGGCCGTCCCGTGTTTTGCGCACTTCCCGCAAGACGCGCGGACGGGGACGCGTTATGTGGCCCGGTGCCTTCGGACAAAAACCGCGCCCAAACCGCGCCCGCGCCCGCCGCCACGCGGGCCGGATTCCCCGCCCGCCATAACCTATTTCAGGAAATGATATTCCCCTCAAAAAAATCCCCGGTTTCCCCATCCCGCGCGCCCCGTCCGGGCCGATTGCTAACAGGAATCGCGCTGCTGCTGGCTTGGCTTCCGATGCCGGCCCGCGCGTTCACGGCGGCGGATGCGGATGCGATTTTCGATGCCCATGCGAAGGCATTTTACCGCGAGGCGGACGGCAAGGCCTGGTTCACCAAGGACACCGAAGGCGGGAAGGCGGATTTTTGGATGCGGGCGGAAATGTTGGAGATGGTGCTGGATGTTTTCGAGCGTTCGGGGAATCCGAAACACATGGAAATGTTCACCCGGTTGTATCACGGGTTTCAGGCGGATCATGGAAAAACGTGGGAGCATAACGAATTCAACAACGACATCATTTGGATGGTCATTGCCTGCGCGCGCGGGCATCAACTCGGCGGGCCCAAGGAACTTCTGGACACCGCCAAGGCGAATTTTGATCTTTGTTATAGCCGCGCGCATTCCGCCGATCTTGGCGGGGGATTGTGGTGGAAAGTCACCAACCAATCCAAGAACGCCTGCGTCAACGGCCCGGGAGCCATCGCCGCCTGGCTTCTGCACCAGGCCACCGGCGACAACGCCTACCGGGACAAGGCCAATGAACTTTTCCGCTGGGAAATGGAGACGCTGTTCGACCCCGCCACCGGCCGCGTGTCCGACAATATCCACATCGGCGGCCGCGTGAACCGCATGGCCCTGACTTATAATCAGGGCACCTTCGTCGGGGCGGCGCATTTGTTGGGATTTGAGAAGGAGGCCCGGTTGGCCGTTGCTTTCACCATGAATGAGCTATGCCGGGATGGCCTGCTTCCGCCGGGCGGGGAGCGCGGAGACGGGGGAGGATTCAATGGCATCGGCCTGCGTTGGATCTCCCGTTTTGTGAGGGAGCGCGGGGAGCTGGCCGCCTTCGGACCGTGGCTGCAAAAAAACGCCGTGGCTGCCTGGGAGGCGCGGCGCGCGTCCGACAATCTCTCGTGGTGCCGCTGGCCGCAGCCGACTCCGGAAGGCCGTCGATTTGCCTGGGGCTGCAGCAATGCGGTGATCGCCCTGCAGGTCGTCCCGCCGCCCGCGCCTGCGCCGATCCCTTCTCCTGCCGAGCCGTCCAAGCCATTGCCCGCGCCATCGGAAGTGCCGAAGTGAACCGGGCTACGCTGTCCACGCGTTTGTCTAGCCTGTGGGGTTTTGTGAAAAATCCGCAAGAGCTTGTGTGCCCGGCGGGGTCTGATATGATACCGGCATGAAAAAATATTCCGTCCCCTTGTTGATGTTTCTAGCCCTTTTTCCGTCTCCGCTGTTGTCGGCCGCGGAGCCGGATATCGTGGCTTCCGGAGCGAAGTTGGAAGTGCTGGGGGAGGGTTATATTTTCACGGAAGGCCCGGCGGTGGACGCGGAGGGGAATGTGTTTTTCACGGATCAGCCGAATGATAGGATCGTCAAATACACCGCCGCGGACGGAACCTTCGCGGATTGGATGAAGCCGGCGGGACATTGCAATGGCATGCGCTTCGACAAGGCCGGGAATTTGTTTGCCTGCGCGGATGGCCTGAATCAGTTATGGTCCATCGCGCCGGATAAGAAAGTCACGGTGCTGGTGGAGGATATCGGCGGCAAACTGCTGAACGGGCCTAACGATGTGTGGGTGCGTCCTGACGGAAACCTTTATTTCACGGATCCGCTGTATGCGCGGGAATATTGGACGCGCGACAAGGCGATGCAGCAGCCCGGGAAGTATGTGTATTATTTTGATGTCAAAACCCGGAAGCCCGTTCCCGTGGCGTTGGATCTGAAGGAACCGAACGGCATCATGGGCACTCCGGACGGGAAGCGGCTTTATGTGGCGGACATCGGGGATCGGAAAACCTGGTCCTACACGGTGAACGCGGATGGCAGCCTGACGGATAAGACGCTGTTTTGCGAGATGGGATCGGATGGCATGGCCCTGGACGCGGAAGGAAATCTCTACCTCACCGGCAAGGGTGTGACGGTATTTGACAGGACCGGCGCCAAGCTCATGAACATCCCCGTGCCCGAAGGGTGGACCGGCAATGTGACCTTCGCGGGCAAGGACCGGCAGCTGCTTTTCATCACCGCCAGCCGGAAGGTTTATGGACTGAAAATGCGGGTGAAAGGCGCTTATTGATCAACGTTTCCCACTCCGCATAGCAACTTCCCGCGGCCTCCGCGGTCGATCCCCTTTTGCAATTCCCGCAGCATCCATGAAGATTTCCTCCTGTCCGAAATTGTTTGTTATCCTCCTTGCCGCCGC
>JAQGPD010000032.1 GCA_028293305.1 Verrucomicrobiales bacterium
TGGCGGGGGATGAAGGATGTGGCGGGGGCGGCGGGGCGCCTTCCTCGAGGATGGTGGCGAATTCGAAATCGATGAGGCAAAAGCGGCCGAGTTGGCGGCTGTAGGTCACGTTGCGGAGGAAGGCGTCGTCGTGGCGCACGCCGTAGGTTTCCAGTTCGGCGAAGAGTTCCGCCATGCGTGTTTCGTCCATGCGCTCGACGCGGCCGCCGCAGTTGGTGGTGACGATTTTGAGTTCCGCGGGGTCGTTTTCGAGCAGGCGGGGGACAAAGGGGCAGCCGCGGTGCTCGAGATATTTCAGGACTCGGACCTCGTTGGTGAACCGATCTTCGGCGAGGGGGCCGCGGAAGGTTTTGTGGACCCGGCCATCGTATCCCAGCCGGACGATGGCTCGGGCGGTGTCTTTGACTTGGTTCATGGCAGTCTTGGGGGGAGGGAGGGCGGAACGGAGGGGCCGGAAAATCGGGAGAAACCGGCCCGGGGTTGGTCGGGATTTTCCGGATTGTCAGGGTTGAACCTGGGTGCCCATCGCGAGTTCGCAGCCGGCGGCGAGGACGGCATTCTGAACGCGTTGGACGATTCCCTGGGCGACGGACTGGTCGGCGTTCACGAGGACATAACGTGTTTCCGATTTGATGGCCTCAAGCGCGGGGGCGAGGTCGCCGGTGAAAATTTGTTTTTCGTTCAGATAAACGGCAGGGGACTCACCGCCGGTGATCGTGATGATGTGCCAACGCTCAACGGGTTTCAGGCTGGAGGCGGAGACGGGGAGTTCCACGCGGATGCCGCTGCGGACGACGAAGTTGGAGTTGAGCAGGAAGAAGATGAGCAGCAGCAGCACGATGTTCAGCAGCGGCGCCAGATAGAGGAAGTCCGGCCGCAGCGTGAGGGTGCTTTGGAGTTTCATCGGGGGAAAGGCGCGGCGGGCAGGCGGTGGGGCGATGCGGGTCGGACGGCGGGGGCCGGGAGGCGAAGGTTTATTTCACCACGATCGGACCGGAGCCGGCGGCGGCGGCGACTTTGCGGCGTTTTTCCTCGACGGTGCGGGCGCCTTCCTTGAATTCCACGATATCGACCGACTGGCGGGTTTGGAGCAGGAGGTTCACGATTTCGATCCCGGCGCGCTCCATGTCGTGCATGAGCGTTTTCACATTTTGCGCCAGATAGGCGTAAAGCACGTAGGAGGGGATGGCGACGGCGATGCCGGCGGCGCTGGTGATGAGGCTGCGGTAGATGCCGCGGGCGAGCTCAATGTTGGTGGCGTAGCCGTTTTGGGAGACGGGTAAAAAGGTGTCCACCAGTCCCAGCACGGTGCCGAGGAGGCCGATGAGTGGGGCGATGTAGGCGATGGAAAGCAGGACGGGGAGCGAGCGCTCCAAGCGTGGGACTTCCAGCTGGCCGGCTTCCTGGGCGATTTCCTTCAGTTCCGCGCGGTCGGCCTGATGGCGGGTGAGGACGGCCTTCATGACGCGGGCGACGGGGCCGGGAGTGCCGGCGCAGACGTGGAGGGCCTCCACGTAGTTTTTGCGGCTGATCAGATTCCCCAGCCCTTGCAGAAGGTCCTGAACCACAATGGTGGAGCGGTGAAGGTGGAAGAATCTTTCAAGGAACACGCCGACCGCCAACAGGCTGCACCCGAGGAGGAGAAAGATGAGGGGTCCGCCCTGCGTAATCAGTTCCTTCATTGTTAAAATTAGCTTTAGCGGATGCTGTGCCAGCCGACAACCGGCAAATTCGCCTTGGGAGCTTAAGCTCGCTTAGGGAATTTGCCACGGATTTCTGTGCCTCGATGGTTCGGGACCGGGTGGAGCACGGGGAATTTCCCTATGAAAGCGGAAAAAAAAATTCATGAAATCGCCAGTTTAGGTCGGGCGGCGGTCCTTCAAAGAGCAATGCAGGTCGCCGCCACAGGACGCGAAATCAGAATCGGAGTTGGGTGAATCGGGTGTGAATGCTGTCGCGGTCGGCAGGAGTTTTGAGACTTTTCAGGGCAGCGGCGAGGATGGCTTCGGGGGTGGAATCCGGGTCGGCGGTGGCGTCGGTCGTGGGAGTGGATGAGCGCACGCAGGCGGCCTCCAATCGTTCGATCCATGCCTCAAGTCGTTGAGGATGATGGGATAGGACGCGCTCAAATTCCGCATCGGCATCGGTCCAGCGTTTTTGTTGGACGTAGAATCGGGCCAGTTTCAGGGTGTAGGGCGGGACGCGATCGCGGTCATTGGGGAAAAATACGGCGTCGATGAAGCCCGTGAGGCCGGAGGAGGCGAGTTGGGAGATTTCCGGGGCGATCAGGATGGCGGCGAGGATTCCATAAAAGAAAGTCATGAAGACTTGGCCCCATGGCGTCGCGACCATAAAACCAGGTCGTTCCGGGTCGAGGAGAAGAAAATCGGTCATTCCCCTCGCGGAGGTTCCTAGCAAGTCAGAGGCGTAGATAACGGCGAACCCCCATCTACCCGCCAGGTTGATCCGATCCGGCCACGGGTTTTCATTCAGGCCGGTGCCAAACGGCGGGTGTGCTTGGCTGGGAATGGCATCGCTCAGGCTAGGGCGCGGGCCGAAGAGCCGACGATATAAAAATGCCATGGAAGGCGCGAGCAGGCACAAAGCGACCAAAGCCCACAATGGGCTGAAGGCCATGGCGTCATTGATCCACGGGAAGTTGAGACCCGCGTGATATTTCCAAGGTCCCCAGGATTTCGGAGGGAGGACTTTGAGAAGGTCGAGCGCCCATGGCCAGCCGAGGATGGAGCCGCGGTAAAGCAGGAGCACCACGGCGAACCAACTGGCGGCTGGCCGGAGGAATCTCATGGCGGGAGAGGCGTCGGCTGGATGCCGGGGGGATGGGAGCCCCCGGCATCCAGTTGGTGGAAGTGATGCTATTTTAAGACGCTGTGTCCAGGCGCTTAGTCCGTGAGCCAAGGGGAGCTTTCCCGCCGGATCCGATTTTTATGATATGGGGGCGGGGTTTGCGGCCTTGGGTTTTGGCGGACAGAATGTCCGCCCTCCGTTCGAGGTTAAACGAGGGGGAGGAGGTTGTCTTTGCACCACTGGCCGTTTTGGAGGGTGACTCCATCGGGATCGTCGACGGCGCAGTGGGCTTCGTCCTCACAGATGATCCAGCCTTCGTAGTTCCGGGAAACGAGCCATTCGGTGATTTTGTGGAAGTCCAGCTTGCCGGTGCCCATCTGGGCCCAGGGTTCCGGGCCGTTGCCGGAGTAGTCTTTGTAGTGAATGTGGTTCACAAGGTGCTGCCACTTGTTGAGGGTGGCGATGACATCCATGCCGCCGCGGATGATGTGACCGACGTCGGGGGTCCAGCCGGTGTATTTCGGATCGAGGCTGCTGAGGACGACGTCGTAGTCCTCCTGGGTGCGGACGAGGGAGGGAGGCGGGCTGTTGGGGTGATAGGAGCACTTCAGGCCGGCGTCGGTGCCGCGTTTGGAGACCTCATTGATGTTGCGGGCGACGTTGAGGCGGCGGCGTTGGAGGTCGTTTTTCCGTCCGCTGGGCAGGGTGACGGTGCCGAGCATGGCGCCGGGGAATTGCTTCAACAGGTTGATGGTGAAGTCGACGGCTTCCTCCTCACCGGGGGTGAGCTTGTCGCCGTCGAAGGCGCAGACGAGAGCCAGGCCGGCGAGCTTGACGTTGTTTTCCTCCAGCGCGGCCTTGAGGCGGCCGGCGTCGCAGAAATCGCCGAGCCAGTATTTGCCGCAGCCGAGGGCGCTTTCGGAGATTTCGAGGACCATGGGCTCGATGCCCGTGAAGCCGGCCTGACCGGCGATTTTGATCATGTGGTCCAGCTTGTTGTCATAGCCTTTGCCGGTGCCCTGCATGAACCAGGTGTAAACTTCGGAGCCGAATTGGATTTTGGACATTGTTGGTGGGTGTGGAAAAGTTATCAGTTATTGGTTATCAGTTATCGGTTTGTGGGTCGGAGTGGAGGCGGGATGGCGGCAATTACAGCACCGGGGCGAGCCCCTGATAACTAATAACTGATCACCAATAACTGCTCCTTCCCCTCCCCCTAGTGCTTCAACAGCCAATCGGTGGTGCGGGGGTTGAAGTCGGCGAGGCATTCCCAGTGGAAGGCATGGCCGGCGTTGTCGTAGAGGTGGAGTTCCGCGCCGGGGATGGCGGCGGCGGTTTCCTCGCCCATCCAGCGGGGGGTGAAGACGTCGTTTTTGCCGCCGATGACGAGGACGGGGACTTTGATATCGGGGAGGCGGTCGATGGTGTTGTGGGTCATCGCGGCGGCGGCCTGGGCCTCCATGGCGTGGACGGGCTGGGGGGCGGGGTTGATGCCGGCGCCGGCGTTGCCGTCGAGGATGCCTTTCCAGCAGTCGTCATTGTCGAACCAGGGTTTGGTGAAAATGAGCATATGGACATAGTGCATGAAGTCCTCCGGGCGGAAGGCGGCTTTGCATTTCATCATGTGCTCCCATGTTGTCAGGCCGTAGCGGTCCTGACGGGCCCAGGTGCACATGAGGATGAGGGATTTCACTTTTTCCGGATGACGCAGGGCGAGTTCCTGGGCGATGACGCTGCCGAGGGAACAGCCGACGACGCGGGCGGATTTGATGCCGAGGGCGTCCATCAAACCGGCGTAGTCATCCGCCATCATGGCGGTGGTGTAGGGGCCGGCGGGTTTGTCCGTGAGGCCGACGCCGCGGTTGTCGCCGAGGATGCAGCGGAAGTGTTTGGACCATTCCGCGGCATGGGCTTCCCATACGCCGCCGGAAGCGGTCACGCCCATGATGCAGATCAGGGGCTCGCCGGAGCCGCGTTCCTCGTAATACATTTGGATTCCGTTGGTGGTGACAGTAGGCATGACTGGGTGGCTATAGGTTGGGGAAAAAGCGGCAGGGACGCTGATTTAACGGGCGCTGGCGACCTTTCCAAGCATTTTTCCTCCGCCTTGCGTGGATTTTTTTCCAAGGAGGCGGAGGGCGTTGGCGGCGGGCGGCGCGGTTGGCTTCATGGCCCAAACGGAAAAGCGGACGCTTCCGGAAGAGCGTCCGCCTTGTTCCACTGGGCGGTGTTCGTGCCCGGGCTCCCGTTTTGCCGCTGCCGGGCAGGATTGGGGGGGCAGGAAAGGGACGGGATCAGTTGCGGGCGCGCCGACGCCGCCGCCCGGCCAAAACGCCACAAAACGCGAGCAGGGGCGCGCCGGGCTCGGGGACTTGCGTGAGGCTGAAGTTGTCAATTCTTGGCACGGTGGAATTTTCCCGGGCGGCGGCGTAAAGGGTGGTGTCGCCGTAGAGGGTGGCATTGCTGAAGCCCGTGGATGAGAGGGAATCCACGAGACTTCCCACCACGCCGGAGGTGCTGCTGTTATATAAACCGAGCGTGATATCGAATTGGTTCGTGGTCGCGGTGCGGGTGATGACGGCGCGCAAGTCATACCAATTGCCGGAAGTCAGCACCAGGGTGGCTCCGCGGGTCAGTTCGGTATTGTTGGATCGCAGTTCCAAGGTGCCGGCATTGTTGATGCGGCCGCTGACGTCGCCGGCGGATCCAGCGTTGAAAACGCCGGTGTCCGCTCCCACGACGCCGAGTTGGGGACTGGCGAGACCGGCGGATCCTCCCCACTGGAAAAAGATGTCGAGCGTGATGATGTTTTCCCCGGAGGTGAGGAGGTTGATGGCGGTGGTTTTGCGGACCAGGGTCAGGTCGCCGGAGTTCTCCACGCTTTTGGTCCCGCCCAGACCGGAGGAGGCGCTGATGGTGGGAGTGAGGGTGGAAAAATAATTGGCCGTGAACGCCGCGTCGGCGCTGCCGGTGGTGTAGGAACCGAAGTCATCGAAAAAACTCACTGCGGCTTGTGCTGGCCCGGCACCGGCGAGGGCGAGGCAGAGCGGAAGCAGTCGGCCGAGCTGCGCGAGGGAGCGGCGGGGGCTGAAATCAGAAGGGGAACCGGGATGCTGGCGGGGTTTCATAAATCGGGAATCTGGTGGGATGAAGGGGTCGGAAGCGCGTGCCGGGAGCATTTCAAAGCTTCGGGGAAAACGGAAAAGTCGAAGGTCAGGAAGAAATCCGGGAGCCGACCGCGGGGAAACGGGCAGTCGGACGCGCAGTATTAACAAGAGTGAACAGCTCTGTCATTTATCCGAATGGATAAATCGTCGGGCTCCGCCACCTCAAGGGGCCTGGGTGATTTTCAGGCGGGCAAACATTTTTACCGGACCGCGCGGGATGATCATCGAAAGGGTCAGCGCGGGATTTCCGGCGGCCTGGGTGACGGCCGGGGTCCAGGACCCGGCGGCGAGGCTGGGTGAGGTCTCGATGAGCCAGGAGACGTCGCCGTTTTGAATGGCTTCGGGCCGCTTCGTGAAAGTCAGCGTGCCGGTGGCGGGGGCAAAATTGCCCGCCGCTCCATCGGATGCCGCCGGGTTCAGTTGAAGGGCATACTCGATCAGATTGGAGATGCCGTCCCGGTCCGAGTCTCCCCCGGCTCCCCCGGTGACGCCGTGCGATGCCGCCCAGGAGGTGAAATTTTCAGCCGTGACGGGTGCCTCCAGAGTCAGGACCCCCGTGGTCTCGGTGAAGGTCCAATGCCTTCCCCCGGGCGCGTCGGCGGCCTGCCAGACACCTTCCGGACTGCGCGCCCAGACAAGGACGGGATCGCTGGCAATAGCCGTTAGATTGTAGTGTGTGTTGGGAGCATCGACCAAGGTCCAGGCGTTGCCATTGGTCGTGTCGGCTCCAGTCAAATCAAGCAGCAGCATCCCGTCGAGATTGACGGTTCCCGCTCCGGTGATTCTGTTATTAACCCCGCTGACGGATGGCTTCAGCAGGATCTGTCCGCCCGGCGCGAGCGTCAGGGTGCCGGCGGAGACAGTGGTGTCTCCGCGGTAAGTATTGGCGGCATTGAGAGTCGTGGTGCCGTTGCCGGCCTGCGTGAATCCGCCGCTGCCGGTGATGGGAGCGGAGGAAAAATCGACCCCTTGGGTGACCGCGTTTCCGCGGGCGATGGCGAATACACCGTCCGTGACGATGAGGCCGGCCGGGGACAATTTTCCGGTTAGTCCGGTATCGCCCAATTGCAGCACGCCTTCGCTGATGAGGGTGGTGCCGGTGAAAGTGTTGCCGCCGGTCAGCGTCAGTTTTCCCGGCCCGGTTTTGGTGAGGGAACCGGTGGTGACGGCGCCATTCGCCCCCGCCATGCTGAGGTTGTTGAGGGTGCTGACCGTGGCCGTGGCTCCAGCGGGAATGGTGAAAGCGCGGTTCGTGCTTTCGGTATCGCCGACGTGTTCCAGGGTGCCGTTATTGATCACCAGATTGCCGGAAATGGCGCTGGAGGCTCCCAGATTTCCCGCGACCCCGCCGAGGCTGAGCTGGCGGACGCGGACGGTGCCGCCGTTGATGACCGTGGCGTTGCTGTAGGTGTTCATCCCTTCCAAAGTCAGGGTTCCCGCGTTTTCCTTCAGGATGGAAACGCCGGCGACCCCGTTGGTGATGATGCCGGAACAGACAAAATTTCCTGCTCCCGCAAAGGACAGGGTGCGGTTGCTGGTGACGCCGGAGGTGGAGAAGTCCCCGGTCAGGGTGAGGGTGCCTTCCATGGATGAAAAGTTGGCGCCGTTGCCCCCGGGACCCGCCACGGTGAGGGTGGAGTTGAGCGAGTTATCCCCTGACAGATTTTCAATATTGGCGAAACCATTGGTGCCGTCGCCGCCGCCATTCGCGCCGATCACCTGCCGTGAATTGGTGAAGGAGACCGGGCCGGCGTCCGTGATGGAAACATTGTTGGAAAGCTGGAGTTTTCCCTGGTTTTGATAGCGGCCGTGGATGGTGATGGGACCGGTGCCCAGGGCGTGCGGCCCGGTGATGGCCAGGGTGCCCGCGTTCACATTTTTGGAGGTGTCCGTGCTGGGCGCGCTGTCGTTTCCGAGAATAGTGCCGCCAACAAAAGTGTTCATCCCGGAAAGCGTCAGGATTCCCGCTCCTTTTTTGGTCAGCCCGGCGGTGCCCTGGATGCCTGCGGTGATGGTGGCCGGAGACGCGGCGGCCACGGTGATGACGGGAGATGGATCTGTCAGGATGAGATTGTTGGAGGGGTTGCCATTGTCATCCAGAATCCAGTTTCCCGGGGAGAACGGATCGTCATCCGTGAAGCTTAAAAGCGTCAGGCTGCGGTCCGTGTCCAGGTGCACCGTGACCGTGCCTTCGATGTTGTTGCCAAAGCCGCCGAACTCAGCGGACGCGCCCGCGCCATCGGCCGGAACGCCGCCGGCCCAGTTCAACACGTCGCTCCAGAGCGCGCCGTCATTCGTGGAGGTCCACACGCCGTCGGCGGCCCTGAGGCAGACAGGACTTGTCAGGAAACAGCCAAGGAGGAGGGCGTGGCGGGCGGCGGAGGCGGCGGCCGGGGATGGTGCGGGCTTCATTGAATTGAACAAAGGTCGGGATTACTAACTGATGTCATCCTACCCGAAATCGCCGCCGCTTGTCGCTTATCCGATCGAATAAATAATTTCATTCCCGTTTCCGGATCGGTCAGTTTAGGATCGCGGCTTGAAAAACCTGATCCTGACAGTCCTGCTGTTCCTATCCATTTCCGGGTGGGCGGCGGAGCCGTTGAGCGGCATCGCGGAGGTGCTGGCGCTGAGCCCGGAAATGGCGGCCCGGAAGCTGCCGGTGCATCTCCGGGCGACGCTGTTGGTGGATGACCGGTTCCGTTCCACGTTCTTTATCCATGACGGCAAAACGGGTTGTTTTGCTTTGATCCCGGGGCCGTTGATCGCTCGGGATCCGAAGCGCGGAGAATGTTATTGGTTTGATGGATTCACCAATGCGGGCGACTTCCGGTCCATCCTGGAAATCACGTCCTTTCAGCACATCGGGCCGGGATCGGAACCGGAGCCGCTGCGTCTGGAGGGCGACGCGATTTTCAACACCCGGGCGGATGCGCAGTGGCTGGAAATCGAGGGGCGCGTGGAGGGCAGCAGTTTCCGCGAGGGCGGTCCGAGTCTGGACATCGGCGTGCAGGGCTGGGTGATCCCCGCTTTTTTGCCGGTCGAGAAACCGGCTAGTCCCGCCCTGCCCTGGCATTTGCTGGGGCGGAAAGTCCGGGTGCGCGGCATCGCGGCGGGGACCTTCAATGACGAGCGGCAAATGACGCGGCGGTTCCTTTTTCTGCCCTCGCTGTCGCATGTGGTTCCCTTGGAGGAAATGCCGGAGGCGGCCACCGGAGCGGCCGCCGCGACTTCGCTGCTAACCTTGGGCTCGGAGATCAATTCGAGGATCCGGGTGCGCGGGGTGGTGACGCATCGGATCGAGGGCGAGGCCGTTTATTTGAGGGATGCCAGCGGCACACTGCGGGTGCTGACCGCGCAGCCCCTGCCCTTGGAGCCGGGGGACGAAATCGAGGCGGAAGGCTATCCTTCGCTGGAGCTGCTGCGGCCGGCGCTGCGGGCCGGGGAGCTTCGTAAAATCAAAAGCGGTCCCGCGCCGGAGCCGGTCCATTTTGACCCCGGCAGGCCGCTGACCACGCGTCTGCATCATGAGTTGATCCGGACCACGGCGGAGTTGCTGGCGATCCGCGATGGGTCGCAGGGCTTTATTTTGCAATGCCGGTCCGGGCCTGAAAACTTTGATGCCACCGTCGACAAACG
>JAQGPD010000038.1 GCA_028293305.1 Verrucomicrobiales bacterium
CCGAAGTTCAGGCAGATCGACTTGGCGTGGCCGATGTGGAGGTAACCGTTCGGTTCCGGGGGAAAGCGGGTGATGATGGCCGGGTGCTTGCCGGAACGCAGATCGTCCTGGGCAATTTCGCGGATGAAATCGAGGGAATCGGCGGCGGGGGCTTCGGGGGCGGGATTGGACATGGCGGGGAAAGGCAACCTATCCGGGAGAAAGCGGGCGGCGGCAAAAGGAAAATGCATCCTCCTCAGGGCAGGGAACCCGCGGCCCGGACAGCGGCGGCGGTGAGCGGTGAGCGGGGTTCGCTGTGAACCGATTACAATGCCACGCCATAGCGGCTCATGATCCAGCGGGTGATGGCAAAAAGCACGACTGTCAAAACGGCGCCGGCGGCGAGCGCGCCGTAAAAGCCCAAGTGCCTGGCCATCAACGGGAACAGCAGAAACATGGGCAGGGTGGGAAGCACATACCAGAAGACCAGCTGGGCGTGGGTGGAGACCTTGGCGATACGGGTTTCAGGCGCGGTTTCGTGGTAAATCCAAATCATGGAAATCACCGTCACGAAGGGAAGGCTGGCCAGCAGCGCTCCCATTTTATCGCTGCGTTTCACCATTTCCGTGACGAGGGTGATCACCGCCGCGCTCAGGAGAAACTTTAAAAGGGTCAGGCTGGAAAAGCTCATGAAGAAGGGGTCGGGCCGCTGCGGACCGGCGGCAAGTGGTTTCAACCCACGGTCCGGGGCGCGCTTTGAACAAACATTTTGGAAGAGACGCGAACCCGAACTGGATGCCGGGGTTCAAAGGTCCGTTGATAGCTGTTATTGCAGGCAGTGAGGCGGGCTGCGAGAAATGTGGGAATGATCTGGAACTTAGGGGTTTTGTTGGTAAATCAAAAATATCAGTTGGTTCTTAAGAAATTTGAATTACCATAATGGGATGATGATCAGGAGATTGCTTTTCACACTGACCAGCCTGGCGGTATTGCCATGCGGCGCCACGGCTGGAAGCATCAGTTGGGGCTCCGCGGTGGCGGACAAGCTTTATGATAGCGAGGGCAGTCCGCTGACCTCGGATTACAGCTTTGAAATGGGGACCTTTTCGGGCGGTTTCGAGCCCACCGCGGCCAACCTGGGGGATTGGGCCGGTTCATGGAAGCTTTTGGAAAAAGCCGACTTCATCACTTCCCCTCTGTATTTCACGGAAAACTCACTGCTCGCCACCAGCGGACCGGGCTTGGTGTGGGAAAGGGACGCGGTGAATGATCCCCCAACGCCCGCGTCGAATCCGAATGTCTTTTTTCCGGGCGAACGCGTGTATGTCTGGGCCTATAACAGCAAGGCGTCCGGCACTCCCGTGCAGTGGGCCCTGCTCACCGGGACAGGATCGACGTCCGATACGGATTGGGTGCTCACGGCGGACATGGGGGATGAGTTGGCGATGACTCTGCAGTGGCGTCTTTCGAATGCCACCACGCCCGTTTACGGCGGTCTGAACAACCTGCGCGGCCCTGGCGGCTACAGTGCGGAGCCCGCCACTTATTCCCTCCAAACCGCTCTCGTGGTGACGATCCCCGAGCCCTCCGCCACGGGTCTGCTAACGGCTATTTTCCTGCTGCCGCTGAACCGCCGCCGTCGTCCCTCAACGTGCGGAGGGGGCGGAGCAAACCAATGCTAACTTTATGCGCCGATTTCGGGATCCGGTTTACTGGCTGATAAACCGAATAATTTAAATACATCAAATACTCCAAAAGCTATTCACCGGATTCCAATCGGCACCAACCACAAAACAACAAACAACACCAAACCACCCGATAACATCCAGCCCGGACACCACCCATAGCCATGAAAAATCCATCCCGCTCCGCCGCCCTGATCCTGACCGGCCTGCTCGCCGGCACCGGCCTTGTTTCCGCCGGCACCCCGGCCGCCATTCCCGCCCCTCCCGCGCCGGAGGCGGAGTCTCCCATCTCCTCCGAAGTGAGCGTGGGCTATGACACCTTCTACATCTTCCGCGGGGAGGAATTGTTCGAGCAAGTCGTTTGGGGTCAAGTGTCTGTGGATATTGCCCTCGGCGAAAAACTCAGCCTGAATCTGACTCCTTGGTATCTCAGCGGAATCGATGACGACTACACGGAACTCGATTTGCTGGCTTCCCTGACCTACGATGCCGGGTTCGTGGAAATCACCGGTGGTTACGCCGGATATCTGTATCCACGGGGCAGCTTCGGCGGGAATGAGGGCATCGATGACGAGCATGAAGCCACGCTTGGACTAGCCAAATCCTTCGGTCCCTTTGAAGTCAGCACGCTCGCCGCTTACAACTTCGACCGTGAAGGCACCTATCTGGAAGCGGGCGTCGGCGCCTCGTTTGAAATATGCAAATACGCGGCCTTGGAACCCTCCGTGGCCGTGGGTTACAGCTCTAATTATTTCGCCGAGGACGGCTTCACCCATGTGTTGCTGACCCTGGCGCTGCCTATCAAACTCACCGAAACCGCCACGTTGCGTCCCTATGTGGCTGGAAATATCCCGTTGGAAGTGCTGGAGGAGACGCAGGATGCGGAGATTTTCGGCGGCGTCTCGCTGGCGGTTTCGTTCTGAACCCGGGCTGCGGGGGCTCATTTGATCGCTCCCCTGGCTTGCGTGCCGGTTTGACAGCCGGAAATGAAGCGTCTAAGACATGAAGGCGGCGGACGGGAAACAGCCCGGCCCGCCGCTTTTGTCTTTTTCTCCTTTGCAGCCCCCAGCTCCCGCTTCCCCATGACCGATCGCCGCGTAGTCATCACTGGTATGGGCGTCATTTCCCCCGTTGGAAATGATGTCGAAACCTTTTGGAAAAACCTTCTTGCCGGTAAAAGCGGCATCGGGAAAGTCACCCAGTTCGACACCACGGGCTACGCCTGTCAAATCGGCGGGGAAGTGAAGGATTTTGATTACGTCCCCTATTTCAATGTCCCCAAGGACGGCAAACGCGTGGACCGCTACGCCGGCCTGGGCGTCGCGGCCTCCAAAATGGCTTTGATCGACTCCGGGATCGATCTCGCGACCATCGACCCCACGCGTTTCGGCGTCATGGTCGGCAGCGGCATCGGCGGACTGGCCACGCATGAGGAGCAGCACACCAACCTCCTCACCAAGGGACCGAACCGCGTCAGCCCGTTCACCATTCCCATGATGATCAGCAACATCGGGAGCGGCATCATCAGCATGGAGCACGGACTGCATGGGCCTAACATGGTCATCGTGACCGCCTGCGCCACCAGCAATAACAACATCGGCGAAGCGTGGCGCATGATCAAATTCGGCGATGCCGACGCCTTCCTCTGCGGCGGCGCCGAGGCGACTATTTTGCCCATGGGATACTCCGGATTCGGCAATATGAGGGCGCTATCCACGCGCAATGACGAGCCGGAGCGCGCGTCCCGTCCGTTCGACCGCGGCCGCGACGGCTTTGTCATGGGCGAGGGCTCGGGCGTCATGGTCATCGAGGAACTGGAGCACGCCAAAAAACGCGGAGCCCGCATTTACGCGGAAGTCATCGGTTATGGCGTCAGCGGCGATGCCTATCATCTTTCCGCGCCGAATCCCGAAGGCACCCACGTGGCGCGCTGCATGGACATGGCCCTGCGCCACGCCAAGCTGAATCCCGAGGATGTGCAATATGTGAATTCCCATGCGACCTCCACGCCGAAGGTCGACATATGCGAGACCCGCGACATCAAAAAAAACTTCGGCGAC
>JAQGPD010000534.1 GCA_028293305.1 Verrucomicrobiales bacterium
CCGCGATGGTGGATCCGACTCCGCCACCACTGACTTCGACGCCGAAATCGGTGATGGCGCCGGAGCGGTCACCGATGAAAAAAGCTTCGGTCGCGCCGATGAAAAGGCTGAGTCCGCCGAGGCGGGTTTCCGGAGGCGCATTGCGGAAGAAGTTTCCATCAATGACCGCGGTCAGCAGCGGGGTCGCGGCGCCGAGGGTGGCGATGGCGTTGTTGAAATCGCCGAAGACCACACGTTTGGCTCCGTCGGAGATGTATTGGCCATTCAGCACGGATAGACCGGCACCGGCGACGCCGCCGTTATTGACATCATTGGCTGCGCCTTCGGTCACTTGATAGGCACCGCCGACATCAGGCAGTTTACCATTGATAGGGGTGCCATTGGCCTCGCTGTAGTCATCGGAGAACACAACGGCAGCCTGCACAGCGGCCGGCAGTTGCAGCGCCACCAGCAGCGAAGCGGTTAAGGGGAGGGATAGTTTCATTTTTGGGGGACGTGGGGGGATTGAACGGCCTTCATCATGAAAGCCGCCGAAAAGGACTATCCGAAACGGGGCCCACTTTCAACCTGTAAAGAGTTTTAATAAATATTCATAATAACAGTAGTTCATATCAACATAATGTTGCGCAGGATTCGTAGTGAATATACCACAATCCACTGACCGGGCGGGTCCGTCCGGTGGGTAAGAGATCGCTTCAGCGCGCGGTTTTTCCAGGTGCGGCTGACAGGGCGCAACGCTGAGAGGTCAAATTTCCCACGAAGGTTTTCAAAGTCATGGGTTAGTGTGCGATACCGAACTCCCTCTCCGCGCAGCTTTGGCAGGTTTGCGGGTCGTGCATATGCCCCGCGTTTTTGAGTTTGTCACAGCATTTGCAGGTGCGGAAGAATCTGGAACTTCTTCTGGCCGCTGCTTTGGCGAGTGTGATCCGGGACTCCGTCGCTGGCCGCTTCCATGTGCGGAAGGTGACCCACCTGATTTCAGGAGTGTGCGGCTGAGGCCAAGCCACGATGCCGACTTGGAACTGCCATTGCCCCTGAGCTTCCAGGACACGGAACTCCTCGACGGGTGATTCATGCTTCTCCCTCATTAAGCAGGTCGCCGGCGAGCCCGGTTTCGAGGGTCTTGATGCTGGCCCGGCTGGAGCCGAGTTCCATGGGCAGGGAGTGGGTGAGTTCGTATTCGGCCAGGCCGATGGGTTTGTGCATGTCCCGCAGGGGCATACCCGGCGAAGACGTGTTCCCTGGTCTGGCAGAGGATGAGTCCGATGGTGGGGGCATCGTGGGCGTGGCGCAGGAGGTCATCCACGGCGGAACAATAGAAGTTCATCTTCCCGGCATACTCGGGTTTGAACTCGCCTGTTTTGAGGTCCACCACGACGAAGCAGCGGAGGTGCAGGCGGTAAAACAGGAGGTCGAGGTAGAAGTCCCGTTCGCTGATCTCCAACCGGAATTGGCGGCCTACGAAGGCGAAGCCGCGCCCACCCGCTCCGCTGCCAAATTGACGAGGGTCATATTCCCTGGCGAACCGGAACCTGCAGCCAATGTTCCCAGCCGAAAATCCCTTCTCCTCCGGAAGCTCATTTTTCAAATCCGCCGCAAGCCGGGGAATGACGCCATCACCCCAGCCTTCCTCTTTTTGCTTCGCCGCGATCATGCGGCCGATGTCCCAATACAGGACGATCATCTCCGCATTGGCGGAGAGCGCGGCGCGGCGTTGCCCTTGGCGGACCCGGGTCCTGATGTTGCCTAGCAGGTTTCGACAGGGTGCGATGTCTTCCTTTTTCATCGGGTGAGAGCCTCCATGAGCTGAGCCTTCAACTGGCCTCGCGTTTCTGCAATCTGTAAGAAGGGCATTGCATATTCCGCCAGGAGGTGGTCCACGTCGCCGGTGTCGGTGTCGGGGTTGTGGGTTTTTGAGATCGAGGTTGAAGTTGCCGGGCTTGATGGTGTCGATGACGCCATTGGGCAGGCGGATGATGGTGTGCCAGCCGCACTCAGTTAGGATGGCCTCTTTGATGCAGGTTTTCACGCCCTCGCCGAAGAGCGTGCTGTCGGGCAACACGAGGCCGCGCGGCCACCGGGCTTGAATATCTTCACAAGGAGCACGAGGAAGAGGTCGGCGGTCTCGCGGCTGCGAATATCCAGTTGGGCTTTGCCTTGGTCATTATCGCCGGTGATGCGCATAACGTATTTGCTCCGGGTATCGGCAAGGTCGGGATTGGCATTCACCATGGCCTGCCGCATCCGCTCCGCGTGGTCGATATTGTCGCAGAAGATGATCGTTTTATGGAACCGCCGGTGGCTTTGAGAAACTCTGTTATTTTGGCGGCGACCAGGGCGGTGCGCTGTTCAAGGACAAGATTGGCCGCGCTCGGAATGCAACCGTGCGCCCGCCGCCCTCCCCTTGGGCGGGACGATCCGCAATGCAAAATTCAGTGGGGGTCTGCGGCATTTTGCGGCAATTCGCGGCCATTTCCGCGTGAACGCCCCGTGAAGCAATACGGCGCTTATCCTGCAGAGCGGAACTGCATCATACCCCCTTCTGCCCTATGCGTAAAACAACTCTTACTGCCCGGGGAGCGTTATGCGCTCTCGGTCTTCTAACGATAAATCCCTCCTCCGCCCAGTCTCCGGAACCGGATGAAAAATCTCCCGCCCCTCCCGGCCCCGCCGCTGCCGGGGAGACCCATCAGATCACCGAGAAGCCGGAGGCCTCCATTACCACCAACCACGGCATCCCCGTCGCCGATGATCAAAACAGCCTCAAGGCCGGCATCCGGGGCCCCGTGCTGCTGGAGGACTTTATTCTCCGGGAAAAGCTGACACACTTTGACCATGAACGCATTCCGGAACGCATCGTCCATGCCCGGGGCACAGGTGCGGGCGGCTATTTCCAGGTTTACAAATCCCAGGCGGATATCACCAAGGCGGCATTCCTGCAAAACCCAGATGAAAAAACCGAAGTCTTTGTCCGCTTCTCCACGGTTGCCGGCCAGGCGGGATCCAGCGACACCCCACGCGATGTCCGGGGCTTCGCCGTGAAGTTCTATACAAAGGAAGGCAACTATGATTTGGTAGGCAATAACATTCCTGTATTCTTCATTCAGGATGCCATGAAGTTCCCCGATCTGGTGCACGCCGTGAAGCCGGAGCCCGACCGCGGATTCCCCCAGGCCGCTTCCGCGCACGACACTTTCTGGGACTTCGCCTCCCTGACACCCGAGATCAATCACATGCTGATGTGGGTCATGTCGGACCGCGCGATCCCCCGGTCCTACCGCATGATGGAAGGCTTCGGCGTGCACACCTTCCGCCTCGTGGATGCCAAGGGCGTTTCCCGTTTTGTGAAATTCCACTGGCGCCCGAAACTTGGCACCCAGTCCCTGCTTTGGGATGAAGCTGTGAAAATCTACGGCTCGGATCCAGATTTCCACCGTCGCGATCTGTGGGACGCCATCGCCCGCGGGGATTTTCCTGAGTATGAACTCGGTCTTCAGGTCTTCGACCAGGAAACCGCCGACAAGCTGGACTTTGATATACTTGACGCCACCAAACTCATTCCGGAGGAGGTCGTTCCCCTCCGCATGGTAGGCAAACTGGTCTTGAACCGGAATGTGGATAACTTCTTTTCCGAAACGGAACAGGTCGCCTTCCTCCCGTCCAATGTGGTGCCCGGCATTGAGTTCTCCAACGATCCCCTGCTCCAGGGCCGCCTCTTTTCCTACCAGGACACCCAGCTCTCCCGTCTCGGCGGTCCCAACTTCCATCAACTGCCCGTGAATTCGGCCAAAGGTTGCCCCATGGGCTTCGGCCAGAATTTCCAACGCGACGGCATGCACCAGATGGCGATACCCAAAGGCCGGGTCAGTTATGAGCCCAATTCCCTGGACCAGGGCACCCCCCGCGAAAATCCCGCCCGCGGATTCAGCAGCGTGCCGGAGGTCATGAATGGCGTGAAGGAAAGGAAACGGTCCGAGACCTTTGCCGACCACTACTCACAGGCCCGCCAGTTTTTCGCTTCCATGACGGAGATTGAGCAAGCCCACATCATCAGCGCTTTTTCCTTTGAACTATCCAAAGTCGAGACCCCGGCCATCCGTCTGCGGATGCTTGCCCACCTGGCAAATATCGACGCCAAACTCCATGACGGCGTCGCCGCCGCGCTGGGCATGCGTGACAAGGAACTGCCCATCCAACCCAAAGTCGCGCCCCGCGATCTTCCCCCTTCGCCGCCGCTCAGCATTCTGGCCAAGGCACCGAAAACCTTGGAAGGCCGGAAGATTGGCGTGCTGGTGACCGATGGTTTCAGCAGCGCCGCCCTGGCAAAACTTCGCGAAGGAGCCAAAGCCGCCAAGGCCGCCCTCGAAGTCATTGCCCCGAAGGTCGGCGGCGCCACGGACGACAAAGGAAACGCCGTCCCTGCCGACCGCACCCTGACCACCGCGCCCTCCCACTTGTTCGACACCGTGGTTATCCTGGCTTCCCAATCCGGCATTGAGGACCTCACCAGTCAGGCTCCCGCCGTCGACTGGGTGAGGGATGCCTTCGGCCATCTGAAAGTGATAGGCCATTCCACGGAAGCCAAACCACTGATTGATAAAGCTGGCCTCCAGCCGGATGGCGGCGTCATGGATCTGAGTCCGGAAAACGCCGTGGGATCCTATCTTGAAGCCGCCAAGGCCGGCCGGGTCTGGGCCCGCGAACCCGCCGTGCGCCGCCCCGGCTGATCCACGGCCAACGGTGTTCCCGCCATGTCGGACAAGCCACCAGTGACTAACCTGAAATCCCCGGAGGAACGCAGGACCTGCCGGGAGGAGCGCCGTCAACAACAGCGGGACGCCAACCCGGCGCGTGCGCAGAAAATGCACACTGCCCGGCTGGACTATCAAAATCTCCTGACGGAGCAGCCAGCGCCACCTCCAACGGTGAACGTGGGCTGCTCCGGCTGGTTTTACTGGCACTGGCGCGGAGTTTTCTATCCGGAACAAATGCCCACCAAAGAGTGGTTTCCCACCTATCGGAAATCCTTTTCCACCGTGGAATTAAACGCGCCCTTTTACTCCTGGCCAACCATCAATGCCGTGAAAGGCTGGATGCGTCAGGTTGGGAATGAACCGTTTATTTACACGGTCAAAGTGAACGAACTCATCACGCACGCCAAACACTTTATCGGCACCAAAACGCTGGTCCGGGATTTCCAACACATCGCCGACCTGCTCGGACCGCGGATGGGATGCTTCCTTTTCCAACTTCCCCCGAGCTATGATTATTCCCCGGCCAGGCTGAAGGCGATCATTTCCCAGATGGACCCCGCGCGGCGGAATGTCGTGGAGTTCCGACACGAATCCTGGTGGAATGAAAATGTGTATGAGGCTTTCCGGGAACATGGCATTATCTTCTGTTCCTGCAGTGCGCCGCGGCTTCCTGACAAACTTGTCCTGACATCCCCGGAAATCTATATACGCTTCCACGGAAAGGCCGGATGGTATCGCCATCATTACACTGATTCGGAACTGAGCGAATGGCTCGCCCGCGTGCGGGGCAGCGGAGCGGAAAGGGTTTGGGCGTATTTCAATAACGACTTCGAAGGTCACGCCATCGACAATGCCCGCAATTTCCAAAAAATGCTGGAAACCCCTCACAAAACAACTTCGGAAAAGCAATACGAACCTTCATGAACGGAACCCCTCCCCTGACAGAACAGCGCCGCGCCGCGGCGCCCGCCTCCCAGTGGTCGGCCGGCCTTGGCCAGTCCCTCCGGAAAGCGGAAGTGCTCCACCGTGATGAATTCGAAGGCCTGAAATGGGAGCTTCGGCGCACGCCTTCCTGTGTCTGGATGATCCTGACCCTTTCACCCAATATCAAATTGGGAATCCGCGCCGTATTCTGCCCTACGGGTCTGATCAAAGTAAACCGCGGCCGTCGGACGGGCTCCGGATCGGGTTTTGACTTTACGGCGCAGGGCGGCGTCGGGGACTATTCCGTCACGATCCGGTTTATGCCGGGCGCCCGCCCCATGCTGCGTGCCACCACCCGCCTGACACCCGGAGAGCCATTGCGCGTGACCGCCGCCCCGCGCGACCTATGCGTTCTGGACCCAAGGTTGAATCCCTATCAAGGGGATGGACGGCTCTACACCTGCCAGACCGGCAGCACCGCCGGCCAATCGTTTTTCAGTGCTCTCGAAAAGCCGGGTGCCAGCGTCTTTTATTTCCAGAACTTCACTGCCCTTGCGGATTATTTCCAAGCCACCGGCTCGAAACTGGAAGGATCCGTGCAGGGCGAGTGGCCGGAAGCGGGCTTTGGTCTGCCGGCGGGGCCGCATCCGCTGAAACCGGGAAAATCCGTTATCATTGCCGATGCATTTGTGGAATGCCGAGCCGGCTTGATGCCCCGTGAAGTGGATGCCGCAATGGCTTTTTTGGACGCATTGGTGAGGATTTACCCTCTCCTTCCCAAAGTGGAGCGGGGCTTTCACGATTGGCCGGCGGCGGCCCTGAAAACCATGCGCAGCCTGACGTCCGGCAAACAATGCACCCGCTCCGTCGATGGAAAACTTTTCGTCGAAGCCTATGTGGGCTCCACCTACAAGCCGCCCGAGGGAATGGTGCAGGGGGCCCTGATGGTGCCTCTGCTGGAATATGCCAAATGGCGTCAACAGGAGGTGCCGCTGCTGGATAAATTGAAGCACGTTCCTGACAGTTTTTTCAACTCCCGGCTGCGGATTCCCGTGCGCTGGCTGCCGGGCGGACGCTTCACCAAAAGCGAGCCCAGCGAGGAGGAGGTGCGTTGGCGCATGGACTCATGGTATCTTCTCCACACACTCATGAACCTCGGCCGCATGGGGGAAATGGGCATGGAGAATGCCCGCAGGGTTTTCCTTGGTTCCTTGGACACACTGATCTCGGTGGCCCGGCATTTCGACTACGACTGGCCGGTTTTTTATGACCAGCGAAATCTGAAAGTCTTCAAAAGGGAAACCCGGCCCGGCGAGGGCGGGGAGCAGGATGCGGACGGACTTTATGTGCATATCATGATGCAGGCCTATGAACTCACCCATGAATCGCGTTATCTGGAGGAGGCGGAAACGGGCGCATTGAAAATGAAAAAGCTCAGCTTTGGCGTGCTTTATCAAACCAACAATACCGTCGTCGGCGCGGTGGCCCTGGCGCGTCTGTGGCGGGCAACGGGGAAGCTGCTCTACCGCGATCTCAGTCTGGTATCGCTAGCCAGCACCTTCAGCCATCTCTGGCTGTGGAGCATGGGCGCGGACACCAGGACATACATGGGGCTCCCGCCCCTTCACGACGCCCCCTACCTGGCACTTTACGAGGAGGCGGAAATCCTGGCCGCCCTCCAGACCTTGCAGGCGGAAATGCGTGAGGAGCTTCCAGCCTCCCTGGCCATGCTTTGTGCGGAATATCAGAAACATCTGCTGCAACGCGGCCGCTTTTATTTCCCCTCCGAGCTTCCCCCGGAACTTGTCACCAGGGAGCCAAAGGAGGGGGTGCTGATCCATGGCCTCCACATTCCTTTGGAGGGTCTCGGCACCGCCGGCGAAAAAGCAGGCACGGTGGGCCAGGCCGTCTATGCCGCCGCCGCACCGTTCATCCTGGCCGCCCGCTGCTGGCACCGTCCGCCGGAGGCGCCCTTCATCATCCACTGCGACTATCCGTTATTCGATATCGGCTATTCCGGCAGTTCGCAGGAGGGCACCCTGAACTGCCGCATCGGCGGGGACCCCGGCCTTTCCTGCCGGATTCTCATTCTGCCCCTTGCCAAAAAATCACCTTCACCCGTCCTTATCCGGAACGGCAAAAAAGTGCGCCTCTCCGCCAACACTGAATCCGGCGGACACCACGCCACCTTGCCGGGCGATAGCCGCATAGCCATAAGCTGGATTTGCTGAACTATCTCCAGCTGGCTGGGACGGGATTTGCCGGAAAGGACCGGCCCGCCCGCAACAGACGCTTTGCCAGGTCCGATTCAGCACAGGCGCACGATTTCACGCATGCAGCTGGTGACAAAAGCAAGGATCGCCTGCCGGATCTCGCCGGGGTCCAGCTGGCATTCGCGTTCCGGATTCACGCCATCCGAGATTTTCATCATGGGCACCGGCACACTTTCCCTCGATTCGCACGCCCATGAGGTGCTGAAAGTGAGCGGCTTTGCGACTCCGTGAATCAGGAGCGAAGCCCTGCAGGCTGCTTCGCTGCCTCCACTGCCCACGTCCGCTTTCAAGTCACAGAGTTCCAGCGCCAACCTCGCTTCCGTCAGTTCCGGAACAACAAAGCTCCGTAAAAATGTCAGGGCACGCGACGCGGCGAATTGCTCCGGAGCGCCTTGGCCCTCCTGGGTGCGGCGGCATTCATCGCGATTTGTTTCAGCGGCAGCCTTTGCCGCACTGATCGCCTCCAGGTAAATGTTCATTTCCCATCATAGCCTGTTTTTGGGATAGAACGCGGTAAATATTGAATAATCCGGCCTCACGGTATTGAGCCGTTTCTCCCTGGGGAAGGATCAATCATGCGTTCATTTGCCTTCATTGACAGGAAGGAATGCGGACGAGCCTGTAGAAACGAGCGGGAGCAGTCAGGGTGGATGGACTTCCGGGAAGGAGCGCGGTGTGCACGATGGAGTTGCCTTCGATGGTGATGTTTTCACTGAGGGGGAGCCAATCTGCCAGATTCCCGGTGCTCTGAAGGAGGGCGTCGAAGAGGTCCGTCGACCACGTTAGGCGCAGGTGTTTGTTTCCGTCAATTCCGGTCACCGTTTGCATGGACAAGGCCAGGGGGAAATCCGGAGTGGGAACGACCGGCGAGGACGGAGTGACGCTGAATTTGTCGCGCGGATCGGTGCCGTTCTGATATTCCTGAAGGGCGGTGAACCCGTCTCCATCCGTGTCGGCGTCCGGAGCACTTTGGGCGAACGCCGCTTCCCAGCTATCGGGCAGGCCATTGCCGTTGGTGTCGGCCGCGGGCGGAAGCGTCAGGGAACCGGCGGGCGCGGGGAGCCGGTCGAAGTTATACGATGCCTGATGCACGAGGCTGGAGGTGGTTAGCTTGGCATAAATAGTGGCGGGTCCAGCAAGGTTCACGCGACCGGTGTAGCTTAGCCAGGGGGTTTCCGGCGAGAGACGGTATAGCATGGGAGCGGACGTGGCATTGCCGAGGCGGACCGCGAAGGTGTCAGCGTATGGCGCGGAATTGTTGTCATTCCCCCCGCCATCATCCGCAGGGACGACGGAGCTGAGCGGATTGTATAGACCGGCGGGAGGATCGAAGGCGATAACATTAACCGCCTCTCCCTGGGCATTTGAGAGGGTGGCCAGGGAAATGGGGGCCTGCCCTCCCGTGGCGGTGCGTGTGAATTGATTGGTGATGAGAACCGAATCGTTATTGCCGGGAGGCGGAAGCCAGCCGGTGGCCGCGCCCAGGCCCTGGCGCGGGCCGAGGTCGGTCCACAGGGTAAAAGGCGTCAGGAGACCGCCGCCGAGGTCGGTCCAATCGTGTTCGCGCAGCATCCGGTTCAGCTTTGAGGAAGCGTGGACGAAAGGTTCCTGATCAAAGTAAAAGAGGGTCGCATTGCGGCGGGCGAGGCTCTTGCATCCAAAGGGACCGGCTAGCGTTTTCCTGTGAGAGGGCCCGTCGGCATCAAAACGCTGCCAGTTCATGGAGCGACCGCCGGTGCCGCTGAGAAGCAGAAACGAACCATTGTTCAAAGGGGCCGCCTGGGTGAACAATTCACCGGCGGGAGCGTTCCATGACTGCCGGAGCACTGGCGGCGCTCCATTTTGATAGTCATACAATACAGCACGGGCTCCGCCATCGAGCAGAGCCAGTAATCCATCCGGTCCGTCCCCGCGGGTGACCGTAATGAGGAGATGGATGGGGGCTCCAAGATTCTGGTCCGGAAACGAACTGAAGCTAGGCGGGCCGGGGGACTCGGATGGAGTGGCTTCGCGTGGCGTAAAGGTGGGGCTGTCGCGTTGGTAGAACAGAAATCCCAGCCGTCCGGTCTGGGAGGTGAAATCGCCGGTGAGCCACTGCGCCTGCTCGGGAAGGCCGGTCATCAATGCGCCCGAGGAGCGTGGGTCCGGGGTTCCGGTTTGAAGCCAGAACGAGGAGCCATTTTCCACGGGCAGGACGTAGCCGAGTGCCGTGCGGCCCGACCATCCGATGGCATTTCCCCGCCGAAGCAAAGCCGCGCCCGTGCCAACCACACCGGCATCCATCAGGGCGGAGGCTCCTTGATTTGTGAGGGAAAATCGGTTATGCTGGCGGGGATTGGGAGCATCATTGAGATCGGTTCCTATGTATAGATTTCCAGTCCGCCCGGACGGACCGGCGATTTCAGTAGGCAGCAAACCGGTGACCACCAGCGAACCGGGGTGCGAGCGGTTGCCAAAGTTGATTGTCCGCTGCACCCCGGAGGAGGGGATCAGCAATTCAACGCGATTTTCCAAGGACGAGCCTACGGCCACGACTTCGCGGCCACCGA
>JAQGPD010000538.1 GCA_028293305.1 Verrucomicrobiales bacterium
ACATCCGCCGCCGCTTCATGGGCATAGACGGCATAACAAACAATACCGGCCTGGCGGAACTCGTCGGCAATGCGCGCGATCTCGGGTGCATAACCATTTCCGATGGAGCACTCCGTGGTCAGGAAAAACAACAGAGTGGCCTTTTGACCATGGTCGGCGAGGGGATCGACCGCCTTTCCGTTGGCGTCTTTCAGAGTGGCCGCCGGCGTGCCGGACTTCGTGGACTTGGCGGAATTTGAAATGGGAACCACCGTCACCGGCGCGGGACTGGATGGGGAGGCCACGGCTTCCGCGGCGGAGGCGGAGCGCAGGATTCCGAGACCGGCAGTTAGAGCCATGAGGAGTGGGAAAGTCGTTTTCATGGAAATCGCGGTGTGGACCATGGAGCGGCGGATGGCATTCTCCAACCGGACAATTTTTCCGGAGCGACGGGGAAAACCGGGGCTGGGAACCGCCGGCCAGCGGGGGCGACGGCCGGACGGAGCCAATTGCGGCGGGGGCGCAGGGAGGAGTGTAGACTGATTGACCGGTATGGAACGGCCCTTACCGCTACGCGGAAAAAAGCGTCAGGATCCTTCCGGGATTTCGCGGAGTTTGGCGTGGAGGACGTTGAGTTCTTTTTTCAGGGTGATGAGCCGGGTGGTTAGGCTGAGCACGGCTTCCGGCGCGGGATTCCCGCTGCGGAGTTGGTTTTGGAGGATATCGATTTCCGAAGTGACGGCGCTGACGCGGAGGCTGGAAACGGCGTGGCGTGCGGAAGTTAGGCCGTCGGTGGAGGCGGGGGATTTGTGAAGGAACGACGACAGCAGCGAGGCCTCGGCCGGGGTCAACGTGGTCATCCAAGTGGCGACGGAGGACGGCTCGGCGGGATCCAGCGGGGCGTCCAGGATGCGCTGCAAAAACTCCCCGCCGGCGACACCGGACCAGGCGGGCCCGTCCGCTCCGGCGACCAGCCAGCGGCGCGCGGCGGAATCTGTCAGGGCGAGCTGCAGCAGCAGGCGGATGCCCGGATGCTGGATTGGCGGGGATTCGTCAGGATCCGGTCCGTCGTGATGGGGCCCGCTGGAACTGGACTCCCGTTCGGAGGCGCGGTCGCTGTATTTTTTTTGCTCGGCGAGATGGGCCTGGACCATTTTCCGAAGTTCGTCCGGGCCGATGTTGAGGCGGCTGGCGCAACGGGTCAGCGCGAGATCCAAGGTGGGGCGGTCCTTGAGTTTGGCGAGGTTTTCCGCGAGTTCGCGGAGGACTTTCATGCGCTCGCGGGTGTCGGAAAGGTCGCGGTTGGCGGCGCGGAGGTCGATTTGGAAATCGAAAAAATCCTTGGCGTCATCGAGCCGTTGGCGCAGGGCGGCGACGCCTTCGCGGCGGATCAGCGAGTCCGGATCCTCGCCGGCCGGGAGCGCGGCGACGCGGACGAAAATGCCTTCCTTGGTCAGTTCCGTGAAGGCTCCGGCTGCGGCCTTGTAGCCCGCGTTGTCGGAGTCATAACAAAGAACGACCTGATCCGTGTGCCGCTTTAAAAGGCGGGCGTGGTGCGGGGTGAAGGCGGTGCCTAGCGGAGCGATGATGTTTTCGATTCCGGCCTCGAAGGCCATGAGCATGTCGATCTGGCCCTCACAAATGATGGCTTTTTCGGCTTTGTGGATGGCTCGCTTTGATTTGTCGAATCCGAAGAAAACCTCGCTTTTGTTGAAGATAGGGGTGGCGGGCGAATTCATGTATTTCGCCGGGGAGTCCTCGGTGCGGAGGACGCGTCCGCTGAAGGCGATGACGTCGCCATGGTCGTTCCGGATGGGGAACATAATGCGGTGCCGGAAGCGGGCATAACAACCGCGACGCGGCTGGGATTCGTCCTTGAGCGAAAAGATGCCGGACTCGATGAGGAGGTCCTCGCTGAAGTTTTTTTCGCGGGCCCATTCGTGATAGTAGCCGGCGTCCTCGGGCGCATAACCGATGGTCCAGTTCCGGGCGGTGGCGGCGGTTAGGCCGCGGGCTTTCAGGTAGTCGCGGGCGGGGGCGGCGAGGGGGCTTTTCAGGAGGAGCTGATGATACCACTGGGCGATTTCCCGGTGCACGGCCAGGAGCTTCACGCGGCGGCCGGTGGCGGCTTCCTGCTCGGGGGTGCCGGCTTCCTCGATGAGGGTGATGCCGTATTTGGAGGCCAGTTTTCTAACGGTATCGATGAAGGGCAGGCCCTCATATTTCATCACGAAACCGATGGCATTCCCCCCTTCCCCGCAGCCGAAACAATGATAGGTGCCGCGGGAGGGCGTGACGTGGAAGCTGGGGGATTTTTCGGGATGAAATGGGCAGTTGGCTTTGAAGCTGGTGCCCGCGCGCTTCAGCGGAAAGTAGGTGCTGATGACATCCACGATGTCGCAGGCGGCGATGACCTGCTGGATGGAGACTTCAGCGATGCGGCCCATGGGGAGAAATGCGGGAAGGAAGAAAGGATGGGGAAAGGGTAAAACGGGGGGGATTTGGCGGTCGGCGGTCGGCGGTCGGCGGTCGGCGGTCGGAAATCATCAGTCAGCGATGGCCACACGACTGTCGAGTGAAGATGATTAAGGAACAAGAGGCAGCCATTGGAATGGGGAATGGAATACAGGATGCATCGTCTACAAGCCGTCGTTGGCCTTCCGGCGGCCTCTGACGTTTGACTTCCAAATCCTGACTTCTGACGTCTGACTTCTGACGTCTGGACTGCCCCTCGCCTTCCCTGCCGGGCTGCTACGAAGGAGTCCAAGCCAGGCGCGGGGCGTCGCTCCAGAGGTCTTCGAGGGCGTAGAGGTCGCGTTTTTCGTTCAGGAAAACGTGGGCCACGACGTCGCCGTAGTCGAGAAGCATCCACTGGCTTTCGGCCATGCCTTGCGCGGAGTGGGGTTTTTCCTCGCGGTCCTCGCGGATGCGTTCGGAGATTTCGTTCCGGATGGCGCGCAGGTGGGGCATGGAGGAGCCGCTGGCGATGACGAGGAAATCCGTGACCATGGAGAGGCCGCGGACGTCGAGGATGACGATGTTTTCGCCTTTTTTCATGTCGGCGGCATCGGCGATGGCGCGGGCGAGGGCGGTGCCTGGGGTTTCCGGGACGGGGGCGGCGGCGCGGGTGGCTTTAGCGGCGGGAGGCGGCAGGACGGCGGGTGGCAGGGAGGAGGCCGGCGGGAGATCGTGGTCGGCGAGCTTGCGGCGCGCGGCTTTTTTGGCCACGAGGCTGGCTGCTTTTTTGGCCACGGGAGCGGCGGTTTTTTTGGCGGCGGAACCGGGAGCTTTTTTAGGAGCTGGGGCGGCGGCTTTTTTAGCGACGGGAGCTGCGGCCTTTTTGGCTGCAGGACGGGCGGCGGGGGCGGCAGCTTTTTTCGCGGGCGTTTTCCTGGCGGGAGTGGCGGAGGCGGGGGCCGTGGCGGCTTTCTTTTTGACGGGCATGGAGGCGTGGGAAAAATGTTCGGGGGGAGCCGATAGCACAGGATTGGGAGGTAAACTAGTTTTTTACGCGGGGGGTGGGGGGGTGGGGGTGGGGGTGACGGTTTACGGGTTTGGGGGCGGGGAGCG
>JAQGPD010000082.1 GCA_028293305.1 Verrucomicrobiales bacterium
CCGCCGGCACCTACGACCCGGAGGCCCACGAAATCCGCGACCGTGACCGCGTGGTCTCGGCGGAGTCCATTTACGAAAATCAAAAAATCCGCGATCTTGTCATCAAAGCGGAAATGGAGCGAAGCGATTTCCGCCGCAAAACCCAGCCGAACGTTTTCTTCGGCCATGACAAACGTTATACCCTGCGGCTTTTTGGGCGCACCCTGATCGACCTGAAAACCGACACCCTCAGCCTGAACGGCACCATGATCGTGCTCTGGATCCAGCTTCCCCTGCTCATCGTCTGGCTGGTCCTCCGCCGCCAACTCCGCAAGGTCTAGCACATTCTTTCGATAACAATTTATTTCAATGCCGGCCCCCCTCCGGCCCCCTCCGCTGCATGCGCACAGAAGAATTTGACTATCACCTCCCGGAAAACCTCATCGCCGACCGCCCTCCGGAAAAACGCGACGGTGCCCGCATGCTGGTGGTTCACCGCGAAACCGGCACCCTGGAGGATCGCCGCTTCACCGACTTCCCCTCGTTTCTCCAGCCGGACGACCTGGTGGTGCTGAACAATGTCCGCGTCGCCAAGGCCCGGTTTTTTTCCGACGACGGCCGCTTTGAACTCCTCCGCCTGGAACCGCTGACCCCGCTCCTCTGGCATTGCATGGCCAAGCCCGGCAAACGCCTCGCGCCCGGAAAAACCCTCACCATTTCCGGCATCACCGGCACGGTCACGGAGGTGAAACCGGACGGCACCCGCCTCATCCAATGGGACAGCCCCATCGACGACGACCGCGCAGGACATCTGCCGCTTCCCCACTACATGAACCGCGACGATGACGAGACGGACACGGAACGCTATCAAACCGTTTTTTCGGATCCTGCCCTCACCAAAGCCATCGCCGCCCCCACCGCCGGACTGCATTTCACCCCGGATATCCTGACGCATTTCAGGCACACCTTCATCACCCTCGAAGTCGGAGCCGGCACGTTCCAGCCCGTGAAGGCCGAACTCCTGGCGGATCATGTCATGCACACGGAGCGCTATCAAATCACCCCGGAGGCCGCCGCCGCCATTGAGTCCGCGCCCCGCCGCCTCGCCGTCGGAACCACCGTCACGCGCGTCCTCGAGCACTGCGCCCGCACCCATGGCCATGTCACCGCCCACGCCGGCAGCACCTCGATTTTCCTGCATCCACCCTGCGAGTTTCAAAAAACGGATCGCCTTCTAACAAACTTTCACTTGCCGAAATCCACCCTTTTCATGCTGGTGTGCGCCTTCGCCGGCACCCCGCTGATGCGCCGGGCCTATCAACACGCCATCCAGGAAAAATACCGCTTCTACAGCTACGGGGACTGCATGCTCATCCTGTGATCCCGAAGGAATTACCCCGGTTGGGTGACTGGCGTGGGACCCCGCCCGCGTCGATTTCATGAAGCCGTTGCCAACCTATTTCATCCACGATGCGCCTCCATTCCCTATCCACTTTTTTATATTCGCTTTTGCTGCTGCTGACAACCGCCGCGGCCCACCCTCTCCACGCTCAGTCGGCCCCCACGCCCCCCGTCCCTGACGCTCCTCCCGAACCGGCCACCCCGACGGCAAAAGGCAAAGCGGTCCCGCTGGGTCCTGCCGAACCCCTTGCCCTCCACCAACGCCGCGCCGACCTGCCAACGTTGTGGATCGCCGGCGATTCCACCGCCGCGAAAGGCGCGCCCGCCGCCACTGGCTGGGGTGTTCCCTTCGCCGCTTTGGCTGATGCGAAGGCGATCAATGTGGTCAATGGAGCCCGCGGCGGACGCAGCAGCCGCACGTTTGTCACGGAAGGCCTCTGGGAAAAAATGGCGGCGGAAATCAAAAAGGGGGATTTTGTTATCATTCAATTCGGACACAACGACGCCGGCCCTCTCAATGACGCCTCGCGCGCCCGCGGGTCCATCCGCACGATCGGTGAGGAAACCGAGACGATCCAAAATCTCGTCACCAAAAAGGAGGAAACCGTCCACACCTATGGCTGGTATTTCCGGAAAATGATCACGGACACCAAAGCCAGGGGAGCCACCCCTATCGTTCTTTCCCTAACGGTCCGCAACGAGTGGAAGGACGGCAAGGTCGAACGCCGCAACGGCCCGTGGAACGCCTTGGCCAAAGCCACCGCCGAGTCCACGCAGACCCGTTTCATCGACCTCACCGCCGCCCTGGCCGACGCCTACGACAAGCTGGGCGCGGAAGCCGTGAAGCCTTTCTTTCCCAAAGACCACACGCACACCGGCCCCGAAGGCGCCGCCTTCACCGCCCGTCTCCTGACAGAAATTCTGCAGCCGCTCGCCATCCCCGGCCTTCCCCAAACAACCTCCGCCCCGACACCCTGACCATTTCCAGAAAGACACGTGGCGCCCGCCCAACCGCGCAACCTGCCTTTGATGTCCGCTCCGGCCCGGATACGATCCGGCCTCATGATCGATCTCCGCAGCGACACCGTCACCCTACCCACCCCCGCCATGAAGGCGGCGATGCTGGAGGCTCCCTTGGGCGATGACGTCTTCGGCGACGATCCCACCGTCAACGCGCTGCAGGAATCCCTCGCCGCCCGCCTTGGTTTTGCAGCCGGAATGTTCTGCCCCACCGGCACGCAAAGCAACCTCTGCGCCCTCATGGCCCACTGCGGCCGCGGCGATGAATACATCGTCGGCCAGGAAGCCCACACTTATAAATTCGAAGGAGGAGGCGCGGCCGTGCTGGGCAGCATTCAGCCGCAGCCGTTGGAGAACGCGGCGGACGGCTCGCTGCCCTTGGAAAAAATCGCCGCCGCCATCAAGCCGGACGACCCGCACTTCGCCCGCACCCGCCTGCTGGCATTGGAAAACACCATCAGCGGAAAAGTGCTTCCGCCCTCCATCGTCGCGGCCTCCGTGGCCTTGGCAAGGCAACACGGCCTGGCCACCCACCTGGACGGTGCCCGGTTTTTCAATGCCGCCGTCAGCTCCCTCACATCGCCCCGGCTGTCCCCGGACGCGGATCGCCTGACAAAAACAGAGCGCGACCTGGCGGGCGGATTCGACAGCATTTCCATCTGCCTCAGCAAAGGCCTCGGCACCCCCGCCGGCTCGGTGTTGCTAGGATCCCGGGCGCTGATCGACAAAGCAATCCGCATCCGGAAGATGCTGGGGGGCGGCATGCGGCAGTCAGGCCTGCTCGCCGCGGCGGGACTGTATGCCTTGAAAAATCATGTCACCCGCCTCGCGGACGACCACGACCACGCCGCTCTCCTCGCCGGGCGGCTGGAGGCCATCCCGGGCCTAACCATTCACGGTCCCTGCACCAACATGGTTTTTGTCGATGTCCCATCCGGCACCCAGACGGCGCTGGCGCAATTTTTGAAATCGCAAAACATTCTCATCCTTCCCAGACCCCGGCTCCGGCTGGTCCTGCATCTTGGAATCGACACCGCCGCCGTCCATGAGACCGCGGACGCCATTCAACGTTTTTACACCACCGCCTAACCTGTCACGATGCCAGAAACCTACACCGTCGCTCCCGGGCAAGCCGGCCAGCGGCTCGACCGCTTCCTCTGCGCCTGCCTTCCGGAGATGTCCCGCGCCCGCCTCCAGGCCCTCATCAAGGAAGGTGCGGTGACCCTGAACGGCCGCCCCGCCAAGTCCAGTCACGAAACCTCATCCGGCGATTCCATTTCCCTTGAGATTCCTCCTGACAAACCTTCGGAGGCCCAACCCCAGGACATTCCCCTGACCATTCTGTATGAGGACGAGCATCTGGCCATCCTGAACAAAGCCAGCGGCATGGTGGTGCACCCGGCCCACGGCAACGAGGATGGCACCGTGGTCAATGCCCTGCTCCACCGCTACGGCGCGCTCAGCAGCATCGGCGGCGTCGCCCGGCCGGGCATCGTCCACCGCCTCGACAAGGAAACCAGCGGCTGCCTCGTCATCGCCCGCAACGACGCCGCGCACCAGGATCTCAGCGCCCAATTCGCAGGACGCGAAGTCCATAAAATCTACCTCGCCGTCACCCACGGCACGCCAAAACCGCCCTCGGGCACTATCCAAACCCATCTTGGCCGCGATCCCCACGACCGTCTCAAAATGGCCGTCCTGCCTGCTCCCGCCGGCAAATGGGCCCACACCGACTACGAGGTCCTGAACACCCTGACAGGTGACGCGCTGGTGAAATGCACCCTCCACACCGGCCGCACCCACCAGATCCGCGTGCACCTGAAACACCTCGGCCACCCGCTCCTCGGCGATCCCACCTACTCCCGGAAAACCAAACAAACCCACGCCCCGCGGCTCATGCTCCACGCCTGGAGGCTCACCCTGACACACCCAGTCACGCGCCTGCAACTACCCTGCGAAGCCCCCATCCCGCCGGAGTTCAAACCGTGGCTGCCCTGACAATCCACTCCGGCTTCCACAACTGACAGCGCTCGAAAAGAGAACCCCGCCCGGCCCCCGCCCGGCCCCCGCCCAGCCCCCGCCCGGCCCCCGCCCGGCCCCCCAGGCCGGATAAATGCTCCCTCCCCGGAACGTATACTTCCTGATCCCCCCAAACACTCCCATGATTTTCCGGCCCCTCCCCCACCGTTCCACCGTGCGCCGCCCGGCCACCCTGACAAGTCTGCTCATACTCGTCCTCAGCCTTTCCCCGGCCCTTCGCGGAACCGCCGCGGAGCCAGGCGACACCTTCAAACTGCTTTCCTATAACATCCACCATGGCGAGGGGATGGACAAAAAAACCGACCTCCCGAGGATCGCCGCTTTCATCAAAACCCACCAACCCGACGCCGTCGCTCTTCAGGAAGTGGACCGTCTCTGCGGCCGCACCGGCAAGGTGGATCAGCCCGCGGAACTGGCCAAGCTCACCGGCATGACCGCCACGTTTCAGAAAGCCATGGACTACGACGGAGGCGAATACGGCATTTGCATGCTAACGAAAAATCCGCCCTTGGAGGCCAAAGGCGTCCCACTCCCCCCAGGAGGCGAACCCCGCACCGGCCAATGGGTCCGTCTGCCCGCGCCGGGCGGCACCGTCACCGTCGCCAACACCCACTTGGACGTCGCCAAAGGCCCGGGCCGCCTCGCCCAGGCGGTGGCCCTCGGAAAGGCCCTATCAGAACTCGCGGGACCTGTTATTTGGGCCGGGGATTTCAATGCCGTGCGCAACGACGAGGTCATGAACGCCGTATCCTCATCCGGCTGGAGCGTGCCGGAAAAACAGGGAAACCCTTTCACCATCCCCTCCATTTCCCCGCAACGCGAAATCGATTTCGCGGTGCTCCGCCCGGAAACTTCCTTCAAGATCCTGAAATATACCGTCCCGGACGAACCCCTCCTCTCCGACCACCGGCCCATCCTGATCGAGTTTTCCCTAACACCGAATCCCTGATTCCGAAATTTTCCCGGCAGGAAACCCGCCGCTACTTTTTCGCTTCCGCCGCCGCCTCGGCCGCGGGCAAGGCAGTGACCCATAACCAATCGGTCCCTGGAATCAGCAATTCCCTGTATCCCGTCGGCACGCCATTGTTTTCGCCGATGGAAATCATTTGATATTTCACCGGAAATTCCTCCCCTCCATTCCGATTCCTGACAACCAATCGGAATGGTCCGCTCACTGCGCCAGCCTTAGCCGCCGCGTCCTTCCCGGCCTCCGCTTTTGTCGGGGATGCGTTGAAAACCACAGTCACCTCACCGCCCTTCTCCGGCACCTCCACCGGCGGCATCACAATGCCATCCGGCAATTCCCGCGCCACGATTTCGTGGACCGGCTTCTCCGCGCCCGCTGCGGCATCGGCGGGTGGACCTCCCTGGAATTTGATAGTCGCTTTCAATTCGCCGGGCTTTCCCGCCTCGATTATTACCGAGTGCTGCGCGACCGTGGCTGACACTTTCGGAATCCCCGCTCCCGCCGGAGTTGCGCCGAGATGATAGAAAAATTCCCCGCCCCCGCGCCGGGTCAGGTCGCCCACCGCCACCACATATTCGCCATCGGCGGGAACGGTCCAGGTCAATTCCGGCTCATTGGAACCCGCCACTCCGTCATCATTGGCCGCCAGTTCCTTTCCATCCAACGTCCGGATTTTGAGCCAGCCATCAAGCTCCGAACCCCACCGCGCCGACTCCACCCGAAATGTTATTTTGCTGTCCTTCACCCCGCGGAAACGACTTGTCCGCTCCGCTCCATCCAATCCCATCCGCCCGCTGACACCGAATGGAACTTCCCTGACAACCGCAGCCGCGGCTTCTTCCGGAGTCTCCAAAAATTCCGGAACATCGCTCAAAGTGATAGGAAAGCCCTCCCTGGTTTTTTCCCCGTCCCTGCCTTCGACTTCGACCTCCTGCGGTCCCGCACCCAGATTCCAGCCCTCCACGTTGATCCTTGTTTTCACTCCGCGTTGGACCGCCAATGGCCAAGTGTTCCTGACAAGAGGCTCCGTGCACAGGTGCAGCCGGTAAACGCAGTCCGCGCCGCCGGCGAACTCCAACTCGGTGGAGGCGGGATACTTGTGCCCCATGGTCTGCACCAGATACCGGCCATCCGAAGGGACTTTGAAAACAAGGAAAGGGTCCATGTTGCGCGGGCCATCGTGATTGAAGGCCAGCACGCGTCCTGACAAATCAGTGATGCGCAGCATGGCATCAAAACCCGCCGCCAAAACATAGGCGTCCACCCACACCACCCATTCCTGACCCGCCTTCAGATCCATCGCGAAAGTATCCACATCGCCGTTTTTAGCATGATTTCCATTCACAGCCACCCGCGATCCTGACAAGACCTGCGGGGATCGGAAATCATCGTTGGGCTCCACTTCCGCCGTCTGCGCGACCTCCTCCACCAGCAGGGCAATCGGCGCACTGGCACCTGCATCATTCCAAGCCCGGATAAGCAGCGGACCCGCCTTCGCCCCCGCCT
>JAQGPD010000543.1 GCA_028293305.1 Verrucomicrobiales bacterium
ACCGGCTTCAACCGCGCGGCCATCAACACCGTCAACGGATCCGGCCTGGCCGCCGGACAGCACGGCATCGTCCCGGAAGGAAATATGTGGCTGAACAATGGCACCATCGCCGCCCCCAACGATGCGCTGCCAGCGGATATCACCTATGATCTCGGATCGAATGTGAACCTTTCGTCGCTGCATATTTGGAACTACAATGAAGGCCCATCACTCGTGTCCCGCGGCGCGCGGCTGGTGGAGATCCTGACAGCTTCCGCGCCCGGCGGCCCGTTCACCAGCCAAGGCACTTTCACGCTTTTGAAAGCCTCCGGCGTGGCCACGGAACCCGGCCAGAATCTGGACCTGAATGTCGCGGATGTCCGCCTGGTGAAGCTCAATATCACCGCCAACCACGGCGGATCCTCACAACTCGCCGGACTGAGTGAAGTGAAGTTTTACAAGGTCGCCACTTCCGGCACTCCGGACCCCGTGCCGTTCCGCGAAACCATCGCCTCCTTCCGCAACAGCGGCACCGGACCCGACGGCACCCCGCTCCAGCCCGGCTCGGAGGACCCCAACTATCTCAACCAGACCAACGCCGCGCCGGTCCTCGCCATGACTCCCAACGGGGCCTGGCTGGCGGACGATGGAGTGTCCCGCTTCATCGGCGGAAATGTGTCAGGAAATGAAAACACCGCCGCCGGCACTTTGACGTATCGGACCACGGCGGATTTCACCGGCTACCTGGCTTCCTCGGCTTCCGTGAAGCTCTACGTGGCCGCCGACAACAGCCTGGATTCCTTCCTGAAAAACGGCACGGCGGTCGCCGGCGTGAGCGGAGCGGGATTCTCGACCTACCTGGGTCCATTCACCATTTCCGGACCCTTCAATCCGGGTTCGAACACCTTCGATTTTGTCTGGACCAACGCCGGCCCCGGCGACAACCCCGGCGGCATCCGCATCAAGTGGGAAACCTCCGCGGAACGCGACCCCGTCCGCACGGAACTGGCCGCCAATCCGGTCACTTCCTACTTCCGCCGGAGCTTCACCCTGACGGGTTCCCCGGGTTCGTCCTGGTCGGGCGTCCTGGCCCATGCGGTGGATGACGGCGCGGTTTTCCATCTGAATGGCACCGTGATCCATCGGGTGAATGTGCCCGCCGCCACCACGCATCTGACCCCTGCGGACCAGGCGGTGCAGTTCCCCATGTTCGCGCCCCTGCTATCCATTCCATCCGGCCTCCTGCACGCCGGCACCAACGTCCTCGCGGTGGAGCTGCATCAGGCGCCGGGCGGGACTTCGGACGCGCTTTTCGGCTGTTCCCTGACTGTTACGGAAACTCCGGCCACGATCGCCTCGGGCTCGCTCCGCCTGGACAAAATCACTTCCGCCGGCGCGGCGGTTTTTGGAATCGACCTCAAAAACGAATCCGGCGGCGTGCTCAATCTGGCGTCCTATTCCGTCCTCTCCTCGACCGGCGCGGTGCACGCCCTGACAGGAAATCTGGCGGAAGGCGCATGGCTCACCCTGACAGAATCCATCCTGGGTTTCCGACCCGCGGATGGCGATAAACTTTTCCTGATGGGCCCTTCCGGCGCGGTGCTGGACGGCATGTCCGTGAAAACGCGCGACCAGGCCCGCACCGCCGCCGGAGCGTGGATGTCGCCCTCGTCCTATCAAGCCGGAGCGCAGGCGGTGTTCACCGTTCCTGACAGCATCGTGATCAATGAAATCATGTATCAGCACGCGCCCACCGCCCTCCCGACCGGCACGGTGGATGACCCCGAGGAATGGGTGGAGCTTCACAACCGCAGCAATGCCGCCGTCAGTCTAACAGGCTGGAAAATGCGCGGCGGAGCGGATTTTGATTTCACCGCCCAGACCATTCCCGCGAATGGTTATCTGGTCGTCGCCGCCAGCCCGTCGGCCCTGCTGGTGAAGTATCCGGCCATCACCACCGCCGGTCCGTTTTCCGGTTCCCTATCCAACAAAGGCGGAACGGTCCGCCTGGAGGATCCCGCCGGAAACACCGCCGACGAGGTCCATTACGAAACCAGCGGCCGCTGGGATCAACGCGCGGACGGACGCGGTTCCAGCCTGGAATTGATCGACGCCGATGCCGACAATTCCGTCCCCGAATCCTGGGCGGCGAGCGATGAAACCGCGAAATCCGCCTGGCAGAATTTCACTTGGACCGGCACCGGCGCGGCCTATGCGGGCACCAACAATCCGACCCAGTATAACGAATTCATCCTTGGCCTGCTGAACGATGGCGAGTGCCTCATCGATGACATCAGCGTGAAGGAGGTCTCCTCCGGAAACCGCGAACTCATTCAAAACGGAACCTTCAGCAGCGGGAATGCCGCGACGTGGCGCCTGCTTGGAAATCATGGCACGCATGGCCGCAGCCTGGTGGTGGACGATCCCTCATCCCCCGGAAACAAAGTGCTGAAAATCACCGCCACGGGCGCCACCGAGCACATGCATAACCATGTGGAGACCACGCTGAAAGCCACCACCGGATTTGTGACCCTGAACGCCGCCAGCACTTACACCATGAGCTTCCGCGCCCGCTGGATCAGCGGCACCCCGCGGCTGAATGGCCGGCTTTACTTCAACCGCGCCGCCAAAACGGTCCTCCTCCCGTTGCCCGCCAACACCGGCACGCCCGGCGCTCCCAACAGCCGCGCCGTCGCCAATGCGGGACCCAGCCTGACCCATCTCATTCACGCCCCCGCCGTGCCTTCCGCCGGGTCTTCGGTCACCGTGAATGTCCATGCCGCCGACCCGGATGGCATGGGTCAGATCCAACTGAAATGGCGGATCGACGGAGCCCCGCTCTGGAGTTCCCTGACCATGTCCGGCGGACCGGAATATTCCGCCATCCTCCCCGCCCAGGCCGGCGGCACGCTGGTGGAGTTTTATGTGGAGGCCCAGGATTCCGCCGGAGCGGTTTCCCGTTATCCCGCCCACAGCGCCCTGACAAAATGGAGCGACGGCACCGCCCCTCCCGGCCCGGGCCATGGCTTCCGCATTCTCATGACCACGGCGGACACCAACCTCATGCACCTGCCCACGAATGTGATGAGCAATGACTCGCTCCCGGCCACCGTCATTTACCGCGAATCGGAGGTCTTCTACGATGCCCGCTGCCGCCTCAAGAGCAGTGAGCGCGGCCGCCTCGCGGACATCCGCCTGGGCTTCGCGGTGGACTTCGATCCCATGCAGCCCTTCCGCGGAAAAAACCTCACTATCAATCTGGACCGGTCCTCCTACGGCCGCGGCACCACAGGCAGCGGATATGGCCAGAGCGATATCTGGAACTGGCAGTTCTTCAACCGCGCGGGCGGCATTCCCTCGATGTATAACGATCTTGTCTATCTGATCAGTCCCCGCGCCGCGCATGTCGGCAGCGCGCAGCTGACCATGGCGGAATTCAATGATCCCTACCTGGACGCGCAATGGAACAATGGGGCGGACACCCCGACTTTCAAATACGAATTGATCTACTATCCAACCACGACCACCGGCGGCGTGGAGGGCCTGAAGGTCCCGCAACCGGACGACGTCCGCGAAGTCAGCATCGGCCAGATCGGCACCGGCACAGGCATCACCTACCCGCCCGCCACCACTCCTGACAAGGAACCCTATCGTTGGAATTTCCTGATAGGAAACGACCGCGGCGATGACGACTTCAGCAGCGTCATCAATCTGAACACGGTCTTCCGCCAAACCGGAGCAACCTACCTGGCCAATCTTCCCAAGGTCATCGACGTGGATCAATGGCTCCGCTGTTTTGCCGCGCTCAGCCTTGCGGGCATCGGCGACCACTACTCCACGGCCGGCGGCGGATGGCATAATCTCAAGATGTATCAACGCGCCGACGGCCGCATGCTCATGCTGCCCTGGGACCATGACTTCAACAGCGAGCCCGCCGACGCCGCCCTCGTCCGCGCGCCGGACCTCAGCAAAATGATCGCCGCCAGCCCCGCCTGGCACCGCGCTTATTACGGCCATCTTCTGGACATCATCGATCAGTCGTTCCACCGCGACTACGCGGACACCTGGGCGACGCACTATCAAACTTACACCACCACCGGCGGCGACT
>JAQGPD010000545.1 GCA_028293305.1 Verrucomicrobiales bacterium
CCGCGATGGTAATCGGCTTTTCGCGGCGGGCGGGCGGGATGGCTCTGTGCGCTGCTGGCTGACGGAGGACTACCGGGAATTGGAGCCGATTCCCGGGCACTCGCGGGCGGTGCATGCGCTGGACCGGCATCCGCGGGAGGATTTGTTGGCGGCGGGTTCGGCGGATGGGTCGATTTCGTTATGGAACACGCGGACCGGGGAGCCGGCGGGGGTGTTGGTGCAACATACCGGGGAGGTGTTCGATGTGCGTTTTTCGCCGGATGGGAAATGGATGGCGTCCGCGGGCGGGGATCAGACAATTGTGTTATGGAGCACGCTGGATTGGCGGGTGGCGGAGGTCCTGAATGGGCACACGGGATCTGTCAGGGTGCTGCGCTTTTCCAGCGACGGGAAGCGCCTGGCATCGGGAGGAGAGGATGGGAAGCTGCGGATCTGGAATGTGGCACGGCCGCCGGCGGAGGGGTGGGCGGAGACCTTCCGGGCCTATCACAATGACGGGATGCGCTTCACGGCGCAGTCGCGCGCGGTGACGGATGATCTGGGGTCGCCATTGAATCCACCGCGCTTGCCGGTGCCGGCGGATTCCTGGCTGGGAAGACGGAAAGCGGATGGGGGATCCGCGGCGGACCGGCTGTTCCGGGAGGCGCTGCAGGCGGAAAATCATGAAGCGGCGGCGGGTTTCCTAACCCCCCGGCGCGGGGAGGATCCATCGCGGGCGGCGGCGAGGGTGGCGGAGTTTTGCGGGACGGTCGCGGGGCGGATGCGGCCTGGGTTGGGGACCCTGCCCTTGCCGGGCGCGGTGGAAATTTTGTCCATGGCGGAGCGGGCCGCGCCCGGAAATGCGGAGGTGCGGGGCACGCGGGCGTTGCTGACCCTGCAGAGCGGCGATGCCGTGGGCGGCGTGGCGGCGCTGGATGTGTTATTGCAGGATCGGGAACCGGGCCGGCCGATGGAGTGGTGGGATGCGCGGTTCCAGGCGCTGCTGGATTTGGGGAACTTCGACAAGGCCCGCGGACTGTGGGCGGCATTGCCCGGCGGCGGGGAAAGAGGATCGCCGGCGGAGAAACACTATCCGATTTTTGCGGCGGCGTGGCATCGGAGTCTGCCGGTGGGGGACACGGCGGCGGATGCTTCGGTGATCCGGGAGTTGCGCGGATTGGCGTTGTTGGAATACCTCCGGCGCGCGGCGTCGCTGGTGCCGTATGACACCACGATGCTGGATGCGCTGGTGGCGGAGATCGCGGCGTGGCGGGCGCGGGTGACGCCGCCGGTGCCATTGATCGCGGAGGGGGCGGCGTGGCATTTTTTGGATGATGGCACGGATCCCGGCGCGGGCTGGGCGGAGGTGGATTCGGCGGAGGACGCATGGCCGACGGGCGGCGCTCCGTTAGGGGCGGCGGTGACCTGGAAACAAACGACCCTGCGGCGGAACTTGTCAGGAGACATCAAGCAACCCTCCATCATGTCGTTCTATTTCCGCCACGCTTTTGCCAAACCGGAGCTGGGGGAGCGGCGGAATCTGTGGGTGACCTCGCAATATGACGATGGCATTGTGCTCTATCTGAATGGCGCGGAAATCCGGCGCATCAACATGGCGGAAGGACCGGTGAATCCCTCCACGCCGGCCTCGGAATATCAAAACAAGCCGGGCACCGACCAGTTCCAGCTGCCGGCATCCTTGCTGAAGGAACGGAATGTGTTGGCGGCGGAGGTGCATCAACGCGAGCCCACCAGCACGGATATTTATTTTGATGCCACTCTGGCGGCCGTGCCGGCGACGGCGGAGAATTGGTTGGCGGATCTCAAAGAGGAGGAGCGGCGGGAGGCCTTGGAATGGTGCGGGAGTTTTCTGCCTTCCGCCCTGGCGGATGCCTGGGTGCCGGTCCTGAAATTCGCCTGCGCGGACGGGGCGGGAGCATTGCCCGCCGGCACGGAGCCGGCCATGGCCTGGCTGATCCGCGCCCGTCTGCAAACCAACCGCAACCGGCCCGAGGCAGTGCGGGAGGCGCTGGCCGCCTGCCGGACGGCGGTGGAGGCCGCCCCGTCCGAAAGCGCCCTGCACCGGGACATCGCGGCGCTGGCGGCGGAACTGCCGGAACCCTAGCTTTTTCCGGCGTGTCCCTATTTGTGTCAGGATGACAGTCAAGCCGGACGGGCGGCAGGCTACGGCTTTTGAGAATAACCAAAACCGCGCTCAAACAACCTGAACATACTAACCGGAACCTGCGCGCACCGATGAAAGGCACAGTGCGGTCTTTATCCGTTGCCTGGGTCCGGGACGGGGGCAATGCTGTGGTTCCAGCCGTCCCATTTCCCATGAGCACCGCCACCATCCCCACCGAGCACACTGAAGCCACCAACGCCCGAATCCTCGCGGTGTCGGAGGATCTGATCTCCGGCTTCGTCCGGCAACCATTTCAAATGATCGCCGAAAAATCCGGCGTGCCTTTCGAAACCGTCATCGAGCGCATCCGCGCCATGCTGGAAGCCGGGGTGATCCGCCGGGTGCGCCAGACTTTGCTGGCCACCAAACTCGCCCACGGCGCGCTGGTCGCCTGGAAGGTGGACAATGACAAGCTGGACGCGACTTTTGACTGGATGTTCCGTGAGGATCCCTTCAGCGGCCACGTGGTGACCCGCAGCACGGACCGGGATGTTTCCGGCTCCGACTACCGGCTTTGGACGACTTTGAAAGTGCCCCAGGGCCGCTCCCTGGAGGAGCATGCGGACGTGCTGAAACGCCTGACCGGCGCGCACGAATACATCCTCATGCCCGCCAATGGGATCTTCGCCCTGGGCGTGGGACACGTCCGCCGCAAGACCCTGGAACCGGGCGACCGCTCTCCGGAACCCGTGGAAATGATGACCACCACGACGGTGGAACTGAACGAGGAGGAATGGAATGTCCTGTTGGCGCTCAAGGAGGAATTGACTCCTGACGAAATCAACGAAAACCCCTGGGTGGGCCGCGCGGCAGTGGCGGGTGTCAGTGAGGAACGTTTTTATGAAGTCGCGGAAGCTCTCAATAAAAAACGTGTTATTGGCCGCTTCTCCACTTTCCTGGAACATGTGAAACCCTCCGCCACCGGCGAGCGGGTGACGCGCTTCAATGGCCTGTTCCACTGGGCGGTGCCGGAGGGCATGCAGCCCCGCGCGGGCGCCGAGGCGGGACGGCATTATTGCCTCACTCACTGTTATTGGCGGGAGGGTGGACCGCGCTTCGGCAATGTGAATATCATGGCCGTGATCCACGGCACGGAAAAATCCAAAGTGCTGGAACACAAAGCCGCCATCGACGCCAACCTCGCCGCGGCCGGCATCCCCGTGACTTACACGAACGTCTTCTGGGGCGGTCGCAGCGAAATCAAACCCAGCGAAATCTCCCCGAAAATTTACGAAGCCTTCCACGCGAAGTGGAAGGACAAAAGCGCGGTGATCTGACCTCCGTCCGCATCAGCCGCCAAGGCCTGGTGCCGGGCCGCCGGGGTTTCGGTCTTTGAAATAACCCGCCCTTTCAGCCGGGGATTGCAG
>JAQGPD010000158.1 GCA_028293305.1 Verrucomicrobiales bacterium
CTTGTCCAGCAGCTGAAATCGGGTCGCCGCGATGCCGGAAAAAGATGCGATTTTCCTTTTTCAAATGCTGGGAAAATGGACAGGGGTGGGGGCGCGAAACCGTTGTTTGTCCAACTCCTTTTTATAAGCCGCCATGCGTTTTCCCATTTTGTTCGTGCCTTTCGTCAGTCTGATCCTCCAAGCGGGGTTGCCTTTGGGCGCGGGGGCGGAGGAATCGACGCCGCGGACGGCGGATGTGGTGTTGGCGCCGCAGCCCCGACCGGCCAGGGCGGCCTTGGCGGAGAGCCGGTTGCCCTTGGAGTTCATGCAGGGCGAGCGGCTGGCGTTTGTGGGGGGATCGCTGGGGGAGCGGATGAATTTGTCAGGCTATTTCGAAACGCTCCTGCATACGCGCTTTCCCCGGAAAGAGCTGGTGGTGAGGAATTTCTGCCGGCCGGCGGATGAGGTGGGGCGCCGTCAGCGGCCGGGCGATTACACGAAGTTGGATGACCCGCTGGCGGTTTTCAGCGCGGACACCTATCTCTGTTTTTTTGGCTATAACGAGTCCTTCGCCGGGCCGGGCGGCGTGGAAAAATTCAAGAAGGACTACGCGGCTTTTTTACAGGATTACCGCCAGCGCTACACGCGCGACGACACCGGCGCGGCCGCCCGGTTTGTGTTGGTGTCGCCGGCGGCATTCGAGGACACAGGAAATGCGTTCCTGCCGGATGCGGCCGCGGAGAATGAGCGGATCATGCCCTATGTCCAGGCGGTGCGGGAGGTGGCCTTGGAACAGAAACTGGCCTTTGTGGATGTCTTCCGGGACACCTTCCGGTTGTTCAATGCGGATCCCGGCATGCAGTTCAGCACCAACGGGTCGGCCCTGACGCCGGCCGGGGATCGCGTGGTGGCGGAGACCTTGGACAGCACGCTTTTCGGCGGGACCGCACCGCCGGTTCCCACGGAGGTTTTCGAAAATATCCGCAGCGCGGTGAATGACAAATCCTGGGTGCATGCGCAGGATTACCGCATGCTGAACGGCTGGTATGTGTATGGCGGTCGGCGGACGCTGGACACGGAGACTTTCCCTTTGGAAATCCTGAAAACGCGGCGCATGACCGAGGTCAGGGATCGCTATGTGCATGATCTGGCGCAAGGAAAACCCGTTCCCGCGGAACCGGATGACAGCAAAACCGGCGACCTTTTTGTCCCCCAAACCGGATTCGGCACCAAGCCCTACTCCGAGCCCAAGGAATTGAAATACCTGAGCATCGAGGAAGGAATCGCCGCCATGACCGTGCCGCAAGGCTATGAGGTTCAGTTGGTTGCCAGCCAACGCGAGTGGCCGGAGCTGGCGGATGTGGATCAGATCAATTTCGACTCCAAAGGCCGGCTCTGGGCCTCCTGCATGCCTAACTACCCGCAGTGGCAACCCGGCAATGCGCGGCCCAGCGACCGATTGCTCATTTTTGATGATTTCGATGCCAAAGGCAAGGCGCGGAAGATGACGGTTTTTTATGACAAACTGATCTGTCCGACCGGCTTTGAATTCTGGAACGGCGGGGTGATCGTCGTGGACGAACCGCGGCTCATTTTCCTCAAGGACACGGACGGCGACGACAAGGCGGATGTTGTTATTCCGATTTCCGACGGCTGGGCGACCGATGACACGCACCACACGATCGGCGCTTTCGAATGGTCGAACGGCGGACTCCTCCACATGTTGGAAGGCGTGAGCATGAGCACCGCAGTGGAGACGCCGTGGGGCCCGGTGCGCAACAGCGGCAGCCCGGGATGTTATGTGCTGGATCCCCTGACACAAAAAGTCCGCCGCTTCACAACTCCCGGCTATGGCAATCCGTGGTGTTATGTATTCGATTCCTGGGGTCAGGGATTTGTGGGCGACGGCACCACGCCCCAGCAGCACTGGGACTCGCCGCTGAGCACCGCGCCCGTGCGCGGCCGGAAGGGTCTTAACACGATCTTCGACGGCGAAGGCATGCGGCCCAACGTCGGCACGGAGTTCATCCGCACCCGGCAATTCCCGGACGATGTGCAGGGCCTTTTCATCTATGCCTGCGTCATCAATATGCATGGCCTGACGACCTTCACCCTGGGCGATGACGGGGCAGGGTATAAAGGCGGACGGCGCACCCGTCAGGTGGGCGACCGCGATCTGCCCTACGACCTCCTGACAAGCACGGACGCGAACTTCCGTCCGGTCGATCCCATGATCGGTCCGGACGGCGCGCTGTATTTCGGCGATTGGCACACCGCATTGTTAGGCCATATGCAGTATTCGCAGAGGGATCCGAACCGCGACCATTCCCGCGGGGCGCTTTACCGGATGGTGTATAAGGATAAACCGCTCCTGACGCCGGTGCTTCAATATGGTAAAACCGTCCCGGAATTGCTGGCGCAATTGACGGATTATGAACCCCGCACCCGTTACCGGGCCCGCCGCGAATTGGGCGCGCGCCCCTCCGCGGAAGTGGTCGCGGGAGTGCAGGCCTGGGTCGCCTCCCTGGACCCGGCCGGGAAGGAATATGACCGTTTGTTATGCGAGGCTCTCTGGGTGCAGCAGTGGCATCACTTGGTGGATCCCGTTTTGTTGAAAAAAGTCCTGCGCGCGACAACCGGGGAGGCCCGTGCGGCCGCCACGCGGGTGCTGGCGGATGAATGGGCTCTTCTTCCAGGAGCCATGGAACTGATTCAGCCTCAAGTCACTGACGAATTCGCCCGCACGCGCCTCGAGGCAGTCCGCGCGCTCAGTTTCATCCAGACCCCGGCGTCGGTGGAAACCATGCTGAAAGCCGCGACGCTGCCTTCGGACTACTGGTTGGACTACACCATGGAGATGTCGCTGATGGCTTTGGAACCGGTTTGGAAACCGTTGCTCGCCGCGGGAAATGTGGCCAGGGAAAACCCCCGGGGACTGGAGCTGATCAGCCGCCTGGACCGCCTCTCAAAACCAGAGGGCGTGGCCGAACTGGAGCTTAAAAAACTTCTCGCCGGCTCCGTGAAGGAAGCGGACCGCGCGAAATCCTATGATATCATTTCCAAGGCCAAAGGCGATCCTGCCAAAGGCAAAATCGTGGCTCAACGCATATGTGTGGCCTGCCATATGATAGACGGCCAGGGCATCAACTACGGACCGGCCATGGCCGGGGTGGCCACCCGTCTCAAAAAGGGCGAACTCGTGGAATCCATCATCGATCCCAATGCCAAGCTGGATCCGAAATATGTCACCACCAATCTGGAAACCAACGCCGGCCTTGCCCTGACCGGATTTGTCACTGCGGAAACCGATGCCGAACTGACCTTCATGCTGCCCGGAGGCGTGAGCCAGAACATGAAAAAATCCGATCTCCGCAAACGCGAAACCCTGAAACAAAGCTCCATGCCGGAGGGCCTCGGCAATACCATGTCGGGTCCGGAATTCCTGGACCTGGTGGAATATTTGGCCACTTTGAAAACTCCCTGACAACCATGCGGCATCCCGCCCGGGGGCAAGGTCTTCCGGCAGGCCGGGGCCCCTCGTTCCGGCGCCCGGAAATAACTTAAAAATTCGTTTTCCACCCGCATGGAGCGTGCTTGATTGGCGCGGTTCAAAACTCCACCTCTATGAGAAGCACGTTCCTTTCCGCCGGCCTGATCCTCCTCGCCCTTTGGCCCCGGACTTCCCCCGCGGCCCCGGCCACCGTGGAACTCACCCAGGGCGGCGCAGTGCGCGGCGAAGTGCTTTCGGAAACCGCGGAACGCGTGGTCGTGGACCTCGGCTTCACCATCCTGCAAGTGCCCCGGGATTCCGTGGCGCGCATCGTGAAGGACGCCGCCGCCGGTGCCGCCGCGCCCGACCCCGCCGCAGGGCAGGACCTTTACCGAACCGAATCCGTGACCCGCACCCAGGCTGTGAAGGACCTGGTCAATGGCATCGGCGACCGCGTTGTTCTGGTCAAAACACCGTCGGGCCTCGGATCCGGATTCATGATCCATCAGGATGGCTATCTGATCACGAATGACCACGTGGTCGCGGGGGAAACCCAGGTGACCGTGACCGTTTTCGCGAATGGCGAGAAAGGCATGGACAAACAGACGTGGGAAAATGTCAAAATCGTGGCCCTCAATAGCGACCTGGACCTGGCGCTTCTGAAAATCGAAACGCCGGACGGCCGGAAGTTCCCGACGGTTCCCCTGGGCGACAGCGATGAGTTGAAGCAGGGCCAGCCGGTCTTCGCGATCGGGGCGCCGCTCGGCTTGGAACGCAGTGTCAGCCAAGGCATTATCTCACTCAAAAACCGCTTGGAGGATGGCCGGATGTATATTCAGACCACCACCCAGATCAATCCCGGCAACTCCGGCGG
>JAQGPD010000161.1 GCA_028293305.1 Verrucomicrobiales bacterium
TCCGCCCAGTTCCGGGCAATCGCCGATGACCGCCACGCGATCTCCGGGCCGGGTCGGCGCGTCGTTGAGTTGCAACCGGATCACGGCCCTGGCGGTCACGGGTTTCCCCCGCAATGTCAGGACCGCGGCCTCATCGGTGCCCAGATGCACCGTCGCGGCGCCGTCCGTCACCTCCACTTTTTGTCCTGACAACAAACAACTGTATTGCCCGTCCGGCATGTCCAGGCCGCCGGCCGTGATGTCCCGCTCCGGTCCTTTATTCAGAAAAACCAAACACCGGGAATCCCGGTAACGCCGCAGATACACATAGACATTTTCCTCCACCAATTTCGGCCAATGCCCGCCGAGCTGCACGGCGGCATTTCCTTTCCGCTCCGCCGCCAGTTTTCCGATGATGGACGTGGCGGGTGTGGGGTCCCAATTTCTCATCATAGGGCGATTGTAAGGATCGTCCCCGCCGTCCGTGTCGTCATGCAGATACTGCTCGCAACCATAATACAGACAGGGCACCCCTCTGGATGACATGAGCAAAATCAACGCCAGATCCAGCCTCCGGTCGGAGGCGCCGCAGGATTGCAGTCGCGGCATGTCGTGATTCTCAAAAAACGTCACCAACTCCGTGGCGCCGGAATAGTTTCCATCCAGATCAAAAATGGACTGCAGCGCGTGGAATCCTCCCTCCCCCCGATCCAACATGACATCCCTGACCGCATGGCAAAAACCAAAGTCCAGAATGCCCATTCCGGATTTGTTGGCGAAAGTCACGGACGCTTCATTCGCGGGATGACTGTCGATCCACTCGCCGAAGCGGAAGACGTTCGGGTTCGCGGTGCCGATGTCCGAGTTGAATTCCTGCCAAAACCACAGCGGCATATGTTTGACGGTATCGATGCGCAAACCGTCAATTCCTTTGCCGACCCAAAGTTTGATAGCGTCCTTGATGTAGTTCCGGTAAAGAATGTTATTCTCGTTGAACGTAGCCAGGCCTCCCAGCTCGCAGTTCTGCACCTGCCATTCATCCGTCCAGTCGGTCGTGGTGCCGTAATGGTGATACCAATGCTCGGCATCATTCCCGAAATCCGCCACCAACGTTCCGTCATCGTAGAGTTTTCCTTTTCCCTCACTGGTTTCCGGCGTGCTGTGGTTGCATACAATATCCAAAATAAACTTCATTCCCATGCCGTGCATGGTGGACAGGAGCTTATCGAAAATGGTGTCATCCCGCGTGAACAACCGGTTCTCGGAGGGGTCATTCAGCCAGCGTGCATTGATGCGTTTGAAGTCCTGCGTCCAATAGCCGTGGATCGGCGCCCGTTGCTCGGGTCCGGTGGTGAGCGCCTGCACCTGCTCGAAAAGCGGGGTCGTCCAAATGGAACTCACTCCGAAGCTTTTGAGATAGGTTAGCTTATCGACCAAACCCTGGAGATCGCCGCCCCAGTATTTATGCCAATCCGTTTGACCGGGATCATACATCCCGTCATCCACCCTATCCTTTTCCGGGGCTCCGGAATGGAAGCGGTCGAGCACCAAGAAATACAATGTTTCCGAGCGGAACTCCTCATCGGAACCCGCCAGCACACCCAGGTCCACGATCTCGGAAACGGCTCCATCCGGATCCATCACGGCGCAGGGCTTCGAAGCTGAGGAGGGATCAGGGGGCTCGGGAGACATGATTCGAAAGGAGGGTTCGCATTGAAAATCGGAGGCCCTTTTTCGCCGGATGGAGCGGGCGCCCGGCATGACTCTGCAAAGAGCAGGCCACCCTCCTGCTCGGGAGAACGGCGGGTCGCCCGTGCGCAAAATGCCGCAGCGCCACGCGGGCCATTTGCAGAATGCCCCTTTGCTCAAATGGAGGGTAGCCTGGAAATCGAATGGAACTTTCACGGGCGCCGCCCGGCATGTCGTCGCGGAGAGGGCGTGCATTTCCGCTTCCGTCGCGACGGGTTGAGGGCATCTTGGGCAATGGAGGAATTGTTCATGGAGGACGAGCCGGAAACCCCCGCCCCGGCGCGGAAAGGCAGCCATGTGCCCCTGGCCGCCCGCATGCGCCCGCGCTCGCTGGAGGAATATGCCGGACAACAACACATCCTGGGTGAAGGCAAGCTGCTGCGCCGCGCGGTGGAGGCGGACCGCTTCACCTCACTTATTTTTTTCGGCCCCCCGGGCGTGGGAAAAACCAGCCTGGCCCAACTCATCGCGCAGCGCACCGCCTCGCGTTTTGTGAATCTCAGCGGCGTGGAAAGCAACGTCGCGGACATCCGCAAAGCCGTGGAGGGAGCCGAAGCCGCACGCCGTCTGCACGCGCGGACGACCACGCTTTTCGTGGACGAAATCCACCGCTTCAACAAAAGCCAACAGGATGTCCTGCTGCCCTGGATCGAGCGCGGCACGGTGCGCTTCATCGGTGCCACCACGCACAATCCGTTTTTCTACGTCAACTCGCCGCTCATCTCCAGAAGTCAGGTTTTCCAGTTGGAGGCCTTGTCCGCGGACGACATCGTCCAGCTTTTGGAAACTGCGGTCCAGGACGACGAGCGCGGCCTGGGCGATGAAAACCTCACCGTTAGTCCGGAGGCTCTGCGCCACCTGGCGACCATGGCGGACGGTGATGCGCGGAAGGCTTTGTCGGCTTTGGAACTCGCGGTCCTGACCACTCCACCGCAGGCTGACGGACAAAAAATCATCGACCTCGAAGTCGCCGCCGAGAGCATCCAGAAAAAAACCGTGGTCTATGATGGCGACGGCGATGCGCACTACGACACCATCAGCGCCTTCATCAAAAGCATCCGCGGGAGCGATCCGGACGCCGCTTTGTATTGGCTGGCAAAAATGTTATATGCCGGCGAGGACTTCCGCTTCATCGCGCGCCGGCTGATCATTTCCGCCAGCGAGGACATCGGCCTGGCGGACAGCAATGCGCTGCGCGTGGCCATCGATGCCTGGCAGGCGGCGGAAATGGTGGGTCTGCCGGAGGGCCGCATTCCGCTGGCGCATGCCACGGTTTACCTGGCCACCGCGCCCAAGAGCAACAGCGCCTACGCCGCCCTCGGCGCGGCCACGAAGGAAGTCACCGAGGGCCGGACGCTGGCCGTGCCCGTGCATTTGCGCAGCACCGGCTACAAAGGCGCGAAGGACCTCGGACACGGCAAAAACTACAAATACGCCCACGACTTTGAAGGAAACTATGTCCCCCAGGCCTATCTCCCGGAGGGCCGGCGCTTCTACACGCCCTCCTCAAACGGTCAGGAACTGCGCATCAAGGAGCGCCTCGATTTCTGGAGAGGACAATTCGAAGCCGCGAATCCGCCGCCACCCGCGGATCAGTCATCCTGACACTTTCCGGGGCCGACGGCTCAAGGCGCCGGGGTGATCAAGGCCGGATCCAAACGGAACAAGCGGCGGTGGACGGCGACCTGGACCAGTTTGTTATCAGGCGACATGCTGTCGTGCTCCATGCTGTAAACAAATTCAAACTGCACGATCTGCCGGCTGCTTTCCCCGCGCCGGGATTCGTTCCATTCCCTCACCAGATGGCGGGCCACCGGAACGCGGAAAACCTGATAGCCCAGACTATCATCATAAGCCATTTCGCGGAACAGTTTCCGCCACCGGTGATTCCGGTAGATCCCCGCCGCATGGGCAGGCTTGGTCCAGTCGATGGGATCGCCATCGCGCAGCAGGTCAATCTCGGATTTGTTATACAAGGTGGCCCGTGCCAGATACCAACCGTCCTTGGACGGAGTCTCCTCGAACATATTCCATTTTTGACCCAGGCCCAATCCAAGGTTGGCGAAATTCCATGCCGCCAGTCCGGTGGCATTTCCCGGACGCGCCACCAAGCCGCCGATATTGACTATCAAAACCTGGATCAGCGCCAGTGCACAACAAATTCCGGCCAGTTTCCTGGCAACAGTCCCGTTTCCCGCCGGAACATTGGCTGGTCGAATGCCGCTTCCCGGAAGACTGGCGGGCATGGGAAACCGGAAACGCCGCCACCGGTTCCAAAACTCCGAAGGCAGGAAAACGATAAGGCCGGTCAGCGCCACATAGGAAAACATTCCCACATGCAGGCAGATTTCTATACCCAGATGCATCAACGCCAAAGCCGCCACGATCAGCACGCGGACCCTGACCGTTTGCCGGGGAAGGAACAATAACAAAGGCGCGAGCCACTCGAAGGCGAAAATCCCCCAGGTCATCAGCTTCAGGAGAAAGCCGGATTTTAGAATCAACCCGGCCATCGGCTTGGCGTAAAAGTCGTGAGCCAGGGTTTTCGCTATCACTTCGCCGTGGAACCAATCCGCATTCGATTTGAAAATGGCGGAGCACAAATACATCAAGGCCATCTGAATCATCACCGCGGCGGTAGCCAAGGATAACACTTTTTCGGAAATGGACGCGGCGGAGTTTTCCGTGCCCGCCCCCATGCTGTCCGCCAGCCGCCGCCGCCTCCGGCTGTCCACGGACCAAACCGAACCCAAGGGAAGAAACATCCCCCAAAACAACAACATACGGCAAAGATCATCCCCGCCGTTCAGAATGGGAGGCACGCGGTTCTGCAGGGAAACGGCCATCAGCCACGAGCCAATAACAGCCCAGCGCGTTTTGAAGCCTGCCAGCAAGGCCCCGGCAAACA
>JAQGPD010000194.1 GCA_028293305.1 Verrucomicrobiales bacterium
TACAAGCGGCTTGCCAGTCAACTCCCACGCACCGTCGTTTCCGCTGCGGATGCGGATAGTCCAACGGTGCTATGCGCCCGGGCCGAGATGCAGAGCTGGGAAATGGTGCAACTGGAACCGTCCGCAATGAGAGATAGTGACCCTCTGCATCGACCTCCGGGGATTTCCCCGACTGGAGCGAATATGGCAGCCACCTTGTTCGACCTTGCAAAAACGATTGATCCTCAAACAGGCCTTCCGGATGAAGAGGCCGTCTATCAACGTGCGGGAAACCGATTGGCCGAACTATTGGGTGAGGTCGGAACCGTAGTAGTGGAGAAGGATGAAAAGCGGGAATTGCTGACATTGTGCACGGTGGATCGTTTTGGGGCCCGGACTCCGGCGCGGTCGTTGTCCGACGGCACACTGAGTTTTATTGCCTTGGTGCTCAAGCAAATGAGCACCCGACCACAAAGGCTGCTTTGCATGGAGGAGCCCGAAAACGGCATACATCCCAAACGCATTGCGGCAATACTCAATTTGCTTCGCGAGACATCTGTGGACACCCATGCGGCCGTGGACCCTTCAAATCCACTTCGACAGGTCATCATCAATACACACTCACCCGCAGTCGTCCAGCAAGTGCCTGATGACAGCCTTTTGGTTGCGGAGCTGCTCCCTTGGCGTGATGTCGGAAACAAAATGTCTTCTCGGCTGACGGTTTCCGCAATGTCAGACACGTGGAGGACGAAGATGCCTGGAAATGTCAGGATAACCACCAAAGGGACTATCCTGGCGTATCTGAGGCCGGTGGATTCCCGGCAGGAGGATGAGCAACCATTCTGCCGGGTGATCGACCGGCATGAAATCCACCAACTCACTCTGGATCTGTGAACCTATCCGTTCCCCGCCGTTTCACCCTCCTGGCCGAGGGAACAAGCGACGCTGCGCTGCAGCCCATCATTCTGTGGTTGTGGGAACAGCATTTTCCCGAGGACTTGGTGGAGTTCCAGTTTGCGGATTTATCCTCCTTTGGGCGGCCACTCCGGGGCGTGGCGGAGCGGCTGCCTATAGCTATTGATTTGTTCCCCTGCGAAATCCTATTTATCCACAGGGACTCAGACAAGGACCCTCCCGAAAACCGACAGCGCGAAATAGCAGCAGCCATTGATCTCCTGCCGCCGCATTGTCCAAAGCCACACTTTATTTTTGTGATTCCCGTGAAGATGTCGGAAGCTTGGATGCTTTGTGATGAAGCTGCTATCCGCAAGGCGGCCGGCGATCCTAACGGAAGGATGCCTTTGAATCTTCCAGCCCGGAAAAAAATTGAGAGTCTTCCCGACCCAAAAAAGACGCTGCACGAACTGCTCACTGAAGCCAAAGGGTTGGGCTCGCAACGCAAGGCGGCATTCCGCCCGCACGCGAGCGCGTTGTTGGTAACAGGGCATTGCAGGGAGTTTTCCGCTCTCCGGCAACTGTCATCCTTCCAGCACTTTGAAGCGCAAATTGTGCGCATGAAAACTATGCTTCAATAATTAGGGAGCGGACCTCGGGAGCCTGCAGACCCGTCAAAGTTTCGTAACGTGAATGCCATGGCATCCACCTGATTTCTCAACAACATTTCGCGCCCGGGATTTCAGTCCCACTCGCAGATGAAGCCGCGGGTGTCGGTGCCGTCGTTGGCGTTGTCGATCCAGGAGCCTTTGGGGCTGACGAGGAGGAAGTCCTCGCGGCCTCTGGAGTTGTCGGGCTGGTCGGCTCCCCAGTTGTTGTAGTCGAGGGGGGTGCCGTCCAGCCAGAGCCAGCGGCCTTCGGATTTTTCGTCGGTGGCTCCGGCCCAGAAGGCGCGGTTCCGGCAGAGGTTTGTGAGAAATTCGTTGGTGGCGGCATCTGGGATGAAAACGAGATGGCCGCGCAGGTCCTCACTTCTTTTTTTGGCCATGCGCCATAGCATTTTCTCCTCATAAAAACGATACCATTTTCCGTTGAAGGGGGTGGCGTCCGGCGGGACGCCGAGGGGGCGGCCGGCGGCGGCGGCCATGCCGATTTTTGGCGCGGCGGCGGCGGGATTGGCCAGGGTCAGGGAGGAGGAGGTCGTTTCCCGGATCCAACAATTCCGGTAGTGGACGAGGCTGTCGCCTTGGTGGAATTGCAGGGCGAGCAGGCCCGGCTCCGCGGACTTTCCGATGTATTCGTTGATGAGAACTCCGTTGAGTTTCAAGAGGTGACGGGTGCCGGTGACGGCGAGTTCGTATTTGTTCCAGCCGTCGGGAATGAGGGGCAGGGTGGTGGGCGCTTTTTCTCCCGCGATGCTTCCGGTGCCGGTGGTGCCGAGGGTGTCGCCGTGGATTTCAATCTCGACCGGATCGCGGGGTGGGGTGGATCCGGAGGAGGGAGCGGCGGGGTCCGGGAGGCGGACCCAGAGGCCGGAGTCGGCTTTCGGGGAGTCCATGCGGAATTCCACTTTGAGGATGAAATCGCGGAAGGCGCGTTTTGTGAAAATGACGAGTCCTTTGCTGGTGGCTCCGGGCTTGGTGAAGGGGGTGGCGACGCCCTCGGTGAAGGACAGGCCGCCGTTGGTGTTGGGTTTCCAGGCGGGGGCCTGGCGGGCATCGAAGAGGTCCACGAATCCGGGCTCGGGCGGGGATTTGGAGGCGTGGGCGGGATCGAAGGTGGCGCGGGCGAGGAGGAGGCTGAGGGGTTCCAGTTTGACCTCCGCCCACTGTGAGGACGGGAATTGGCCGGCGGAGGTGGAGCCTTGGTGGTTTTCCAGGCGGAGGGTGATGGTTTTTCCCTTCCACGGGGTCAGGTCCCAGGTCAGGTTTTGAAAGCGGCTGCGGGATATGACCTGGGGAGCGGAGAGGGGTTGGTCGTCGGCGAAAGCTTTGAGCAGCCAGTCGGCTTTGGGAAAATCCGGGGCAGCGATGCGGGCGGTGAGTTGTTGGGGGCCGGTGGCGGGCAGGGTGATTCTTTTGGATAGGATGGCGGGACGCAGGGCCGAGTGGGGGGTGAGGAGCAGGACTTTGCGGTCGTTTTCCAGGATCGAACTGAAGCGGGGAGCGGACGGCCCGGCGTCGCCTTTCGGGGCATCGAGCGTCCAGTCAGGATTCCATGCGGCGAGTTCGGCTTCCGTGGCGGCGGGCAGGATGACGGGCTCGCCAGCGGTGGGCGGGTTGGTTGGTTTGGAGTTGGGGTCCAGCCAATCCTCGTCTTGGTCCTTGGGCGCGGTGGGGGGCGGGGTGACGGCGACTTCCCCGTCGGCTTGGGAAAAGGGGATGGGATCCGCGGCGGCGGTCATGGCGGGATCCGGGACGGCGGGGATGTCAGCGGGTGTTAGGCCCGGGCTGGCGGCAGTTGGACTTGCGGAGGCGTTGGCAACGGGAGCCGGCGTCGATGCCGGGGTTTGTTCCGTCGCGCTGACGGCTGCGGAGTCCTTGCCGGAACTGGATAGGGTTTCGTCGGGAATGCTCCCGGCAGCGGCGGCGGGGGTTTCCGCAGCTGTTTGGGTAGGGCCGGGAGGCGTGGTTTCGTCGGGGCGCGTTGGGGCGAGTTTGAAAAAGGAGACGATGCCGATGACGGCAAGGATGACGGCGACGAGGGCGTTTTTTGCGGCGGGGGATTGGTGTTGGTTTTTGCCAAGATGCCGCGGCGGGGACGGGGGGCGGAATGGGGCGACCGGGGTGGCTGGTTTTCCGGGGTTGGCGGTGGGCGCGGTCGATGCCGGGGCGTTGATTTCGGCCGCGGCGCTGTCCAAGGCTAAGCGGTAGTCGTGGGCGGAGGGCGGGCGGGCG
>JAQGPD010000200.1 GCA_028293305.1 Verrucomicrobiales bacterium
GTCCGTGGCGCAAAAAACCCGGGTCTTTTCCCGCTCCGCGCGGAACGGGGTTTCCAGGTCCACGATGGTGGCTCCGGTGGCCTTCAGCGACTCCAGGAAAGGTTGTGAGGAAGGCACCGCGTCCACGGCAGTTCCGGCGAGCAGTTTGTCAGGATAAACCGCGGCCTTGGAGGGCACGGGAGCCAGGATGAGGGTGACTCCGGCGGCGGCCAGGGTTTCGCGGAATTTGGTGATGATGGCGATGGCGGGCGAAGCGGGCGCTTTCCAAAAATCGCCCTTCGACGCGTGGGTGACATCGTCCTTTAAAAACAACCAGCCCGGGGCATCGCCCTGCAATCCGAACCCGGTGGCGGCGGTCGTGCGGGCGGTGGCGTCCGCGGCGAAATCCCCGGCGCGCACCGGCGCGGAAAGCGTCAGGACGGGCAGGAGCAGCAGGGCCGACAGGGAGGCTCGGAGGGGGGAAAAGTTCATGGCTTGGAGCGGAGGAATCTGGGGTAAAAATAAAGCGGCAAATCCGCGGCGCCCGGAGCGGTGGCGCGGGGCACGGCCTCCAATTCAGGATGGTCATCCCAGGCTTCCAAGGTGAGGTCGCCCAACTGACCGGGGGGTGGCAGCGTGGAGGGAACATCGCGTCCGTGCAAGCGGCTCCATGAGGCCACTCCGATGCGTTTTCCCTCGACCTGACCCATCAAAACCTGGCCGACTTCAAAGACGCTGACATTGAGCAGATCGTCCGGCAAGGGAGCGGGCGGCGCGGCGGTGTCGGTGAGCGTGGCTTTCAGTTTTTTCGCAGCCACGCGCGTGCGTGTTTCCATCCACTGCAGCGCGGTCTCGGCGGACTCGCGGATTTCATCGTCGCCCAGGGCGCGGCTCCACATGGCCACGCGGTCGATGCTGCCGGACCACGGCGTGCCGAACGGCCGGGGATCGCCGAAGCTGAGCGAGCCTGGCCCCCAGGCGGCGAGGCCGGTGGAATCCAGCTGGAAATCCTTCTGCATCTGGCCATCCAGCCAGCAGGAGAGCCGGTTGTTCCGCAGTGACATAACAAGATGCACCGGGCGGTCGGATTCAATGGCGAGATTTGTCAGGACCACGGGATGCACCTGCGCCGGGCGGTCGGGCGTGCCTCCCAGAAGGACGCGCAGCACGAGCTTCCGATGCGTCCGGTAGAGGGCGAACATTTCCTGACCGGACGCGGAAAGCAACGCCGCCAGGCGCACGCTGACGGGCGGGGCGGCGGGACGTTCTGTCAGGATGAGTTCCATTGCCCAGGCATTCGAAGCGGCGCTGGCGGAGGCGACGGAGACGGCGGAGGCGGGATCGGCCTCGAACCAGCCATTGGTCAGATCCATGCCGGAATAACGGCTCCAGGTGGCGAATTCCCTCGGCGTCAGGGAAGCCGGGGATTTTGTCAGGGGATCGGTGCGGCCGGCGCGGTCCCAGGCGAAGGAAAGCTCGGATTCCGAGACCGGCCAGGGCCGGGGCGCGGGCTTGGGCACGATGACGGGCTGCTGCGGCAGGGCGGTGACACCCGAGTCGCCGCCGCCCACCCAGAGGTCCGGAAACAGGGCGCGGCGGCCGGTGGTGAGGCGCGCCGTGCTGTCGATGCCGCGCAGATCCTCACGGAACCTGACAAGACATAGATCCGCCGCCGAGTCCTCCTCCGCGTAGGGGCCGGTGAACACCATCAGGCCCGGATCGTTGCTCCAGCGCGGGTGCAGCAGACCGCCGTCCGGCCACCCCGGCACGCCTTGGAAAGTGAGTTCCCAGCCGGGATCCAGGTTGGGGGCGAAGATCCGCAGGCGGCGGCGCGAGCCGTCCAGCATGGCGGTGGCATAGCTGTCGTCGCTGGCGCCGGCGGGCCAGGAACCGGCGGCAAGCGAAGTGAAGGTCTGCGTGGTCAGATCCGCCAGGCCGGCTTTGGGAAAGGGGAACAACCCGGCGGCACGGCGGCCGTCGCGGGAGAGTTGAAACTGAGATACGCCAAATGCCGTGGCGGTCCAGACGATCTCGCGTTCGCCCGGTTTTGTGAGGGAAAAACGCACCAGTTTTTCACCGGCGGGCCGCGCGGACGGACCTGTCAGGAGGTGATCGGCGGCGTAGATGTATTCCGTTCCAGAAACGGGATCGCGCCAGACATCGACGGCCATGCCGCTGCCGAGGGATTGCGCGGCGCCGGTCCAGGTTTGGAGAAAAATCCCGGGCTGCCAGGACATTTTATCGCCGTTCGCCTTGCCGTTGAGCCGCGTGTAAACGACCGCCGATCCGTCATGGGTCAGCAGCGGTTTGGCAAAATCCGCCGCTGTGGGCGTGAGCGCGCGGATGCCCAGGCCGTCCGAGGCATCGTGGGCAAATACTTTTGTCAGGGCCGGATCCGACGCTTCCTGTTCCAGCCACACAAGGCGCGCGGGGCGCGGACCGGTGACGGGTTTCAGGTCGCCCATGACGGCCGCCGCCGCGGGGGCCGGGGACGCGGGGGCGGCGGCCCCTTTTTTATCGGAACAGGACGGCGCCAGCACGGCGAGGCCGGGCAGGAGCAGCAGGGTGAACACCGTGCGGATGCGGAATTTCATGACCTGTGCATAGAACCGCCCGGCGCGGCGCGCAATACGGACCGTCGCGCCCGCCGCCGCCATGACCGGGGAAGACATGGCATGGCGTGCGGGGCTTTGCAGGCTGGCAGCTGGGGCGGGCGCTCGGTCGGGCGGTCGGGCGGTCGTGCAGTTGTGCGGTCGCGCGAGTCGTTCGGTTCGGTCTGGTCGGAGTTTATTTCAAATTGTCAGGAAGACCGGCGTCCTTCAGCTTCACGTCGGTTTTCGCACCGGCGTCGATCCACCATTTCAGGATGCCGACTTCTTTTTCGGTGAGCTGGGTTTTGTTGGAAGGCGGCATGTGTTCGTCCTCCTCCAGAGGCAGCGCGGCGCGTTTGATGATGAGGCTTTCAGCGGACTTGCCAGGAACCACCGTGGCCTCACCGCTGTCGCCGTTTTTCATGAGCTCGGCGAAGGTGTGC
>JAQGPD010000203.1 GCA_028293305.1 Verrucomicrobiales bacterium
GGGGCCTGACGGAAAACCGCATCCCGAAGGCGGGCCGGCGCAGGACGATAACACAAAATTCCAAAACTTCGGCCAGGGTGACATCAAGGATCAATGGACCTGGCACGCCGTCTCCGCCGTGTTGCGCGGGCATGCGCTGCTGGCATCGCTCCCCGGAGTGGATGCGGATCGGATCGGCATGACGGGAATCAGTTGGGGTGGATATCTGACCTGCATGACGGCGGGACTGGATCCGAAACTGAAGGCGGCGGTGCCGGTTTACGGCTGCGGGTTCCTGGGGGATAACAGTTATTGGCGCGACCGCACGCTGGCGGCGCTGACGATGGATTCGAGAGAGCGCTGGCTGGAGAACTTTGACCCGGCGGAGGTTTTGGAGTCGGCGGTCTGCCCGGTGATGCTGGTGAATGGCATGCACGATTTCGCCTATCCTCCGGACAGCCACGGAAAGACCGGGCGACTGGTCCCGGAGGACCGGCTTTCTTGGTCGCTGCGGGTGGAGATGGCGCATGGACACATCTGGGATTTTCCGGAGGTTGATGCGTTTATTGATGAAAAATTGAAGCCGGGCAAGGACTCGGTTCCGTTGGTCAGGTTGGGGGAAATGACGGTCGCCGAAGACGCTGTTTCCGTGGCCGTGGCACCGGGAACGCCGCCTGCGGGAGGCATGCTGCATTTCACCACCGACACCGGAACCTGGCAGAATAGGAAGTGGGAATCGCGTCCGGCGGAAGTGTCAGGAACGGCGATCAAAGCCACGCTTCCATCGGTCAGGCCACTGGCGTTTTTTGTGGCGGTGATGGATGCCCGGGGCTTCACGACGAGCACGGATTGCCGGGAGCTGGGGACGGTGGGGAATTCCGCCACGGTGCCGCACGAGAAATTGGAGGACGACTTCTATGATTGGAACCAACGGCATGCGGCGGTGTTGAAACAGGGGCCGGAGGTGCGGCCGGAAGTGGTTTTCATTGGCGATTCCATCACGCATCTGTGGGGCGGACAGCCGGAGGAGCCGCGGGGAAATCGGGGGCGGGATTCGTGGGGATCGCTGGCGGCCGGGCGTCCGATGCTGAACCTGGGCTTTGGATGGGACCGGACGCAGAATGTGTTATGGCGGATCGATCATGGGGAATTGGCGGGATTGAAACCCAAACATCTGGTCGTTTTGATCGGAACCAATAACTTGTCAGGCACCGCGCATGCGCGGGAGAACACGCCGTTGGAAATCGCGGAGGGAATCACTGCCGTGGTCCGCCGGGCGGGCGCGGCCTGTCCCGGAGCAAAGGTTATTTTGATGGCGGTGCTGCCACGCGGAGCCGAGCCGTCGGACGCGATGCGGAAAAAAGTGGAGGCCGTGAATGCGCTGCTTCCGGCGGTCGCGAAGGACACCGGCGCGGAGTTTTTGGACATAGGCGCCCGCCTCATCGGTGCGGATGGCCGGATTTCCAAGGACATGATGCCCGACGGCGTGCACCCCGGCGCGGCGGGCTATGCGATCTGGGCGGAGGCCTTGAAACCGCTTTTGGACAAATAGGAGTAGGTTTTCCTAGCGTATCCGTGGCGGGTCGGGATGGCCGAACCAGTCCCTTGCGCGGGACTTTCCGGGCGGCATGATGCGGGATGAGTGAACCTTTGAAAATCCTGGTGACCGGCTGCCGAGGCCGGATGGGCGAAGCCGTGGCGCGTTGCGCGGGTGTGGATGCCGATGTGACCGTGGCTGGAAAAATCGATGCCGGGGACGACCTGGCGGCGGCTTTGGCGGGCTGCGATGCGGTGGTGGATTTCAGCCATCACACTTTCACCCGCGAGTTGGTGACGGCTTGCCGGGATATGAAAAAATTATTGGTTATTGGAACCACGGGATTGAGCGCCGGAACCGAGGCCTTCATCCGCGAGGCGTCAGGCTCGCTGCCGATTGTTTTCGCTCCGAATTATTCGGTCGGCGTCAACACCCTGTTTTGGCTGACCCGCAAGGCGACCGAGATTCTGGGTCCGGATTTCGATCTGGAGGTCGTGGAGATGCACCACAATAAAAAGATCGATTCCCCGAGCGGAACCGCGCGGAGGCTGGCCGAGATTCTATGTGACGTTTCGGAGCTGGACTATAACAATGACGTCCGGCATGGACGTTTCGGCAATGTGGGGGCCCGCACGAAGCGCGAGGTCGGCATGCATGCCGTGCGCGGTGGGGATGTGGTGGGGGATCACACTGTTATTTACGCCGCCCAGGGCGAACGCGTGGAATTGACCCACAAGGCCAGCAGCCGCGACACCTTTGCCCAAGGGGCGATCCGCGCCGCCAAGTGGCTGCGTGGGCAGCCCGCCGGTTTGTATGACATGCAGGATGTCCTTGGCCTGCGCTGAGCGCGAACCGGCACTCCATGGCGGGCATCCGCCACCTTCAGTTTTTTTGCTTCAAAAGGCACCCGGATCCGCCGGGTGACCCGCTCCCTTAAAATATCATGTCCGCTCCCCCCGCCCCGGAAATTCTTGAATATGGCATCGCCCTGGGTTGCAACCTGGGGGATCGGCTGAGCCTGCTGCATGCGGCACTCGGCGCGCTGGCGGGGCTGGGGGAAGTGGCGGCGGTATCCGGCGCCTATCAAACCGAGCCGGTGGACTGCGCGCCCGGATCCCCGGCTTTTTTGAATGCCGTGGCGGTGGTCCGGAGTGGGTTGGCTCCGCGTGAAATGCTGTCGGCATTGCAGGGGATCGAGCGGCGGATGGGACGTCCGGACGGGCATGGCCGGAACACGCCGCGGACGATGGATCTGGATATTCTTTTCGCTGGTGACCGCGTGGTGGCTGAGGAAGGACTGGTGCTGCCGCATCCCCGGCTGCATCTGCGGCGGTTTGTTATCGAGCCTTTGGCGGAGATCCGCCAGGATTTGTTATTGCCTGGTTTCGTGGTTCCGGTAAAGACACTGTTGGAACGGTTGGACAGCACCGAGCCGCCATTGCTGCGGTTCGCGGAATTGAAACCGGTGTCGGACAAACCGGGGGATGCGGAGGAAAAGTGGGCGGTTTTTTCCGCGATCAAACCCTCCGGCCGGCAGGTGGTTTGTCTGACGGCGGGCGACTATCCCACGGCGCGATTGTTGGATGAAGGCGGGGTGGATCTGGTGTTGGTGGGCGACAGTCTGGGGATGGTGGTGCTGGGATATGGCGACACCGTGGACGTGACCTTGGCGGAAATGATCCATCACATCAAAGCCGTGAAGCGTGGAGTGAAACGCGCGCCGGTGCTGGGGGATCTTTCCTATCACACCTACTCCACTCCGGAGCAGGCGGTGGCGACGGCGCGGGAACTTGTCAGGGCCGGGGCTGACGGCGTGAAGTTGGAGGGCGGGGTGGCGATGCTGCCGCAGGTGAAGGCGATCCTGGCGGCGGGTATTCCCGTGGTGGGGCACATCGGCATGCTGCCGCAAAGTGTCAGGGAGGAGGGTGGTTATAAGAAGAAAGGGAAAACCCCGGCGGATGCGGCCCGGCTGATGGAGGATGCGCTGGCATTGGACGGGGCCGGGGTGAAGGCGATGGTTTTGGAAGGGGTGATGCCGGCGGTGGCGGCGGAGATTTCCAAAGCGGTGAAAAGCCCGACTATCGGAATCGGTGCTGGCTGGGAGTGTGATGGGCAGGTTTTGGTGACGGCGGATCTGGTGGGGGCGTTTCCCTGGTTCCGACCGCCTTTTGCCAAGGCGCGCGGGGACGTGGCGGGAGTGATCCGGGAAGCCGTGGCGGGGTTCTCGAAATCTGTCAGGGAAACGGGTGCGCCGAATGATGGTTAGCGGTGGGCGGCGCGGGCGGCGGTAGGAATTTGGAAGTTGGTAGCCGGCGAAGGATTCAGGTTTCGAAGAAGCAGGTGAATTCCTGACGGTTGTAGGTGAGGTGGGTGAGGGCGATGAGGGTCAGGTTGGCCTGGGAGGCATCGCGGAGAGTTAGGCGGATGGCTTCGCTGATGGCTTGGAAGGTCGAGGCTCCGGGAGTTTTCAGCGTGAAGACGAGCAGGGCGCCGGGCCTCAGGAAAGAGGCCAGGCGGATGACCTGGCGGAGGGCTTGGCGGGGTTCCCCGTTCATGTCGCAGAGCAGGGCGTCATAACGTGTCGCGGGAGGGGGAGTCCACGTGGCGACGTCGGCTTTGGCGAAGGTTAGGCCCGGGGCTTTGTTGAGCCGTGGGTCGAGGGCGGCGCGGTCGAGGGCGGTGACGCGGAAGTGGCGGTTGAGGAGTTCCGAGGTCATGCCGCCGGGGCTGGCGCCGAGTTCCAGCCAATGCGAACCTTCCGGCAGGGCGGGGCGGTGAAGCAGGAGATAGTGGAGGGCTTCAGCAATTTTGGCCCCGGCGCGGCTGATGGTTCCGGCGGCTCCCTGACTGACAAATTTGGTGCCGCCGGGATGGAAGCCGTTGGCTAGGCGCGGCGTTTGGAGGCCTGCGAAAAGGCCTTCCTTTCCGACGAGGCAGAAGAGGGTGGGAAGGTTGGGGTTTTGTTCCTCGGCGGATTGCGGGCCTTGGCGGGCGGGGAAAAGCTGCAGGGTGCGGCCCCGGAGATTCGAGGCCAGGCTTTTGTAATAACGGTCAGGAGCGCCGGCGTGCAGCGGGCCGATCTGGATGGACTGGGGATTCGCGGCGGCGAATTTCCGGTGCAGGGTCCGGGCGGCTTTTTCGATGAAATTCTCCATCTTCGGCGGATGGCAGGGCCAACTGTGATGGATGGGAAGATGCCAGGAAATAAACGGCGCCGCGGCGGTACCGGTGATAGGGTCCGGGGCGGCGGCGGGGGCTTCCGGGGACGGAAGCGCGGGCATTTTCAGAAGGCTGTATTCCGGGCCGAGGGGGGTGACGGAGCGCGCGGACGGGCCTCCGGGAATCCGGCAGGCGGCGAGGATTTCCGGGGTCCAGGGGGCGAACACTTCCGGGATGCGGATGAGATAATTGGTGGAGATGGGGGTTCCGCTGGGGACGTCGGTCATGCGGAGGGTGTCACAGGAGGCGGGGCGGGGAAACGAAAAAGACAGGGCCTTTGCGGGGCCCTGTCTTTGGGGGTGGGATGGAATGATGGCTGATTTTTCCTGACTGATCCGGGGCCGTTTGCCGGGGCGGCTTTCGTGCTGGTGAAGGCTGCGGGGCGCGGTGGGAATCCGGATTTTGTCAGGATAAAATCAGGAGAGTTTCCACTCGCCGCGGTAGCTGTATTTCAGCCAGGCGGCGTCGGTGCCGGGGCCTTTGAAGCTCATGGCGGCGGGATCCCAGCCGAAGCCGGTGCCGTGGGTGTAGGCGATGTTCATGAGGTTGCAGACGGACGCGCTGCGGGCACCGATGATTTCGTGGGTGCAGGGTTTTTGACGGCTGCGGACGCTGGAGATGAAGTCCTGGAGGTGGTTTCCGTTTTTGGTGCGGTAGAGTTTGACCTTCGGATCCTTCAGGAGGGTGGCGTCCAGTTTCGCGACCTCGCGGTCGAGGGAAGTGTTGGAGGATTTGTCCGTGAAACTTGCCAGGGTTTCGCCTTTGACGATGACCTCGATTTTGCCGCGGTTCACTTTCACGGTGCCTTCCGATCCGGTGATGTCCACGCCGAAGCCGGCGTTTTTGTGGGTGACGGTGACGCCGTTGGCATAGACCAGCTGCGCGCCTTCGGAGAGGCCCTTTTTGTTATCGGGAAGGCGGACTTCCACAGGGCCGCTTTCGTCCATGCCGAGCGCCCATTGGGCGATATCGAGGTGGTGCGCGCCCCAGTCCGTGACGTAGCCGCCGCCGTATTCGGAGAAGAGGCGCCAGTCCGGGAAATTGTCATGCACGCCGCGCGGGGAGAGGACGGAACTGTAAGGACGGGAGGGGGCGGGGCCGAGCCAGCGGTCCCAGTCCAGGCCGGGTTCGGCGGGTTGTTCCGGGAGGTCGCAAAGTTTGCCGGGCACGCCGAATTGGCAAATAACGGATTTCACTTCGCCGATGAATCCGTTGCGCACGATCTCGCAGGCGGTGCGGAATTCCTTGCTGGAGCGCTGCATGGAACCGGTCTGGAGGATTCTGTTATGCTTGGCGGTGCCGCCCATGACGGCGACGGCTTCCTCGATGGAATGGACCAGTGGTTTTTCGCAATAAACGTCCTTTCCGGCGGCGAGCGCGGCGGTGGTGATGATGGCGTGCCAGTGGTCCGGCGTGGCGATGCAGACGGCGTCGACGTCTGTGCGGGCGAGGACTTCGCGGAAATCGTTATAGGAATCGACGGTTTCCTTACGGCCCTTGGAGGTATAATAATCCGTGACGACCTTTTTCGCGTTTTCGCGGCGGGTGGTGTCCACATCGCAGACGGCCATGACCTGGACATCGGCTTCATTGCTCATGAAGCCGCGGAGGAGGCCGCCGTTTTGTTTTCCCATGCCGATGAAAGCCATGCGGATTTTGGCGTTGGGGGAGCTTTCCGCGGCCCACACGCTGGAGGGCAGGAGGAAGGGGGCGGCGGTGGCGGCCAGGCCGGCCTTCAGGAAGGAGCGGCGGGCGGTGGATCGGTGGGTTGGGTTCATGGAGTGTTATAGCAGGATGGGCCGGGGGGCGCGGTGGATGGGACAATGAACGTTCCTTCCGCACGGATTTATCAATCGTGGAGGGACCGGGGATTCCATCGTCCGCCCCGTGCGGCGGGATGGTTTTCTCCCTGGCCCGCCGACGAGCGGACGCGGGACGGTGGGCCGGGACGGAGGGGAAAACGGCTAGGGATGCTGGATTTTGAGACGCATATAGCCTGGACCGCTGGCGGTCCTATCAAAATCCGCGTGAACCTCCCTCGGTCCCTGGGTGGGGCCGGTTTCGGTGATGCCGGGGGTGGTGAATGGCGTGTCGCCGGTGACGGTGGCCAGGGTGGTCCAGGCGGTCAGATTGGTAGAGTGTTGGATGCTCCAGGTGAGGTCGGGGCGGTTGAGCGGGCGTGTGAAGGAAAAGCGCAGGGTGCCGTCCGGGAGGGGCGTTAGAGTGGTCAGGGGATGCGAGGCGGCGGAGGTGGGGATGGTGGCGAAGGCATATTCCGTCAGGTTGTCGGCGCCATCGTGGTCGGGATCGGCGGCGGCGGCGGCGTTTTGTCCTGACAAGGTTTGCGAGGCCGCCCAGGTGGCGTAGGAGGGCGGTGCGGAAACGGTCAGGGCGTTGAGTTTTTTGAAAGTGGAGGACAGCGCGGTGTCGCCGTCGTCCACCTTGCCGTCCTGATTGACATCAACATGGAGGGTCAGCCAGAGGTCGTAATTTCCCGGCGCCGTGGCCGGGGGGATGACGAAGCTGCGATTGAGGGATTGGTTGCCGGCGGTCAGGGTCAGGACCGCTTCCCGGGCGGGGTCCGTGATGCGTCCGGTGGCTGTGCCTGCGGGGTAGAATGAAGCGCCGACGAGGACGGGCCGGGTGTGGGTGGCGGTGGTGGAGAGTGTCAGGGTGAGGGAAGCCCCGGGGATCGCGGGGCTGGTCTGGACAGTGGCGGCGGTGACGGATTGGGAGATCAGCGGGATTTGATAGGGTGCCAGGGCGGCGGTGGTGCCGCGGATGGCGTCCAGATCCACGTCCACATTTCCGCCGCCGATGCCGGTGACGCGTCCGGTCCAGCTGTATTGCTGGAAGGCGTAGGCGGCCCATGGCCCCATGCCGGCCACGCTGGACCCGGCGGTGAATCCCGGCGTGGCGATCCATAACGGATAGATATTGAGGTCCGTCTCCATGTAGTTGGCGGCGTAGTTCCGGTTCATGTAGATGAGCGGGCGGAGCAGGGTCAGGCGTTCGACTTCCTGACAAAAGGTGCGCACCCACGCGGACAGGGCGGCTTTGCCCAGGGTGTCGCCGCTCTCCACATCCAGGACGGGACGGAGGTTATTTTGAAGGAGCCAGGGGCGGATGGTTTTGACAAAATGACGGGCTTCGTCCAGAGCGGGATTGGATAGCGGCCGGGCGAAGTGATACATGCCCATGAGCACGCCGGCGGAGCGGCCGTTGTTGGCGTTGGCGCTCAGATATTCGTCCACGCCGGAGGCTCCGTCGGTGGCTTTGCAGAAGGCGTATTCCTTGCCGGCGGAGCGCACGGCGATCCAATTGATGGCGCCCTGCCAATGCGAGACATCGATGCCGGGAACGAATTCCTGATTTCCGCCGCCGATGGTGGCGAGACCATTTTCAAAACTCCAGCCGTCCACACCGGTGTCCCAGTTCACGCGCCACCAGACCAGCGGGCTGCCACCGGGCAGGGTGGCGGTGACCGGGCCTTCGATGACCGTGCCGGCATCTCCGATGGCGCGGGTGCCGATCAGCGTGCCGGCGGGGGCGGCGCGGACAATGGTGTTTTGTGAGGCTTCCACGCGATCCGCGAGGGCGATGGCCTGAACCTCCGCAGTGAGGATAAAAAGGGACAGGAAGATAAAAACCCATCCAGGCAACGCGTCGCGGAGGAGGGTTCTGGCGGAGGGATCGGCTCGGCGGGGTGACCGGAACATGGGGGGCAGGCTAGCGTTTCCCCGCGGGATGCGCCAGCTTTTTGCGAAAAACCATCGGGCGCGCGGGGGTGGGGGGGACGGCAGGATTCCGGGTGCAAAAACCGGGCCAACGGTTCAGGATGCGTCATGATTCAAAAGCATCATTGGGGAAATCGGCTGGGACAGGCGGCATCCGGACTGCTGTTCGCGGGACTGCATGGATGGGCGGTGCTGGCGCTGTATTTTTGGTTTGGCGCATTCCTGTTATTGGCGCTGGGCGTGGTATTGGCCTATGGATTGGCGGTTTACGGGATTCTGCGATTTTCAAAAAACCGCCGGATGGGGTGGTGGACGGGACTCATGCTGCCTCTCGCGGTGATGTTATGGTGGATCGGCCGGCAACCGCTGACCGGCCTGGACTATCCCAAGGAAACCGAGCAATCCGCGCATGTGGAACGGGAACTCAACTTCCTGACTGTCCATGGCATCCGCGACTTCCGATACCGCACGGTGGATGACTTCGAGCCGCGGTGGAGCTCGCGTTCCTATGACTTGGACCAGTTGCGGAATGTGGATGTCTTTTTCAGTTATTGGGGTGTGCCGCAGGTGGCGCATGTCATCACGAGTTTTGTTTTCAAAGACCAGGCGCCATTGGCTGTCAGTATAGAATTGCGGCGTGAAACCGATGAGCCCAACACATTGCTGCGCGGGATTTTCAAACAATATGAAATTTGTTATATCTGGGCGGATGAACGCGATGTCATTGCCCTGCGGACCTTGCACCGCGGCGAGGAGGTGGCAGTGCACCGCACCTCATTGACGCCGGATCAGGGCCGGCGGCTATTGCTCGATATGATGGAACGCACCAACAGCCTGGAGGACCAGCCGGAGTTCTACAATACCCTGACGGACAATTGCACCAACGCGATCGCCCGGCATGTGAATCAAGTCAGGGGCCGCGACGTCGCGTGGTGGCGGGGCCTGATCCTGACAGGACGGTATGAAAAGATGGGCTATGATCAGGGTTGGCTGCTGCACACGCAACCCTGGGAGCAGCACTTGGCCGCCTCCAGGATCCGGGACCGCGCGAAGGCCGGGGGCGATGGCCCGGACTTTTCCGCGAGGATACGCACGCATTTCGCGGGCATGGAAACGCCCGTTCCCGACCCTGCCGCGGAGGGAGGATCGGCTCCCGGGAGCGGGGCGGCGGTGGAGCAATATCCGACTGAAAAATGACCCGTCCTGCCGGAGGGCAGGGGGTGGATTGCCGGGTATTGGTCCTGGGCGGGGCGGGTTACGTCCGTGAATTCCAACCATTCGGTTACCATATGGAGGATGCAAACCCCTGTGATTCCCGGCAGGGTGTGTATTATATCCGAGCCCATGAATATCCTCAGCGTTGAAGACGAACGGAGCAGGATGAGGATTTTTCCGCGTTGTTGAATAAGAAACTGCCGGCCCGTGCCGTCGGCCGGGGAGAGCAGCGTGATGGGGCGGTCC
>JAQGPD010000222.1 GCA_028293305.1 Verrucomicrobiales bacterium
CTTCATCGCCAACACCCCCGGCCTGAAAGTCGTGTGCCCCGCCACCGCCTATGACGCCAAAGGCCTCATGAAGGCAGCCATCCGTGATAACGATCCTGTCTATGTGATGGAAAACACCGTTCTTTATGGCGAAACCTGGGAAGTCCCGGATGGTGAGTATGTCATTCCATTAGGTGTTGCGGATATTAAACGCGAAGGCACCGACATCTCCCTCATCGCCCACGGCCGCGCTGTCATCACCTGTTTGAAAGCCGCCGAAATCCTGGCAGCGGAACACGGCATCGACTGCGAAGTCGTGGACCTCCGCTCCATCCGTCCGCTGGACGAGGAAACCATCCTCAACAGCGTCAGGAAGACCAGCAAGGCGATCTACGTCGAAGAGAATAAACCCTTTTGCGGGGTCGGCGCGCAGATCGCCAGCATGATCCAGGAGAAGTGTTTTGACGATCTGGACGCCCCGGTGCTGCGCATCAGCGCCATTGATGCGCCCGCCATTTACTCCATGCCTTTGGAAAAAATCCAGCTGCCCTATCCATCCCAGGTGGTGGAGAAAGTGTTGGAAATCTGCTGAGGGGAATCCGCGGCAAGTTCGTCAGGACAGTAAAAACGGTAACGAAAAACAAGGGGGCATCACGCATTCCCTGCTTGTGTCCGGATGCCTTTCCGGTTTATGAAGAAAGTGTTTTCAATAAATTCACTATCCGATCCACCATGATTTCCCTGGCTTTTTTCCGTAAGTTGGTCCCGGTGACGGCGGCCGCATTGATTCCTTTTTGCTTTGCCTCATGCGCCGGCATGTCGGCTGATCAATACGCCGCCAGCAGTGCCATTGACCGCGCGGAACGCAAAGGCGCCGTGGCCCAGGGCACCCAGCAGAAATTCCAGCGCGACCAACGGAACACCGTCAACCAAGGCACCGCCGGCGGCGCGATCCTTGGCGGGATTTTGGGCGGAGTCATCGGCCACCAGCAAGGAAATGCCGGAGCCGGCGCGCTCATCGGTGCGCTCGGCGGCGGACTCGCCGGGAATACTTTCGGCCGTTCCGTCGCGGACAAGAAAGCCCGCGCCGTGGTGGTGGATGTGAATCTGGATTCCTATATCAAGGACGCCCGGGATGCCAACCGCTCGGCGCGCGCCACCGTCCGCAGCCTGAATGGCCAGCTCGCCAAACTGCGCAACCAGGTCGCCCGCGCCAAGGCGAGCAATGACCGCGCCACCCTCTCCGCCGCCAAAAGGCAATTGAGCAGCATGCAAAACCAGGTCCGGATTGAAGAGCGGAACCTCAACAGCGCCATCAACAGCGGCAACACCCAGCTGAAAAAAGCCGGCTCCGGCCACTCCCAATACCGTGAACTTTCCTCCGGGGTCTCCTCCGCCAGCGAAACCCGCGGCGAAGTGGAATCCACCAAACGCGAAATCGCCTCCCTGTTGAACCAAATCTGATCCCGCCAAGCCCCTTTTCCACCTTGCCCGGCGGGGGCGTGACATTGCGTTATCGCCACCACCGCCGGGGAGGGAAATGGGGTTATCCAAATAACCGCCCCGGCGTTTACCCTTATTTAACGTTTTCCTCCGAACGAGCTTCCGCTCCCAATCCTCCGAACCCCCATTCCGTATGAAACTGATCCCGGCTTTTTGTCTGGCGGCCTGCGTGCTGCCACTCTGTTCCTGCGAGACCACCGGTGACCCCACCGAAGGCGGTCTCCTCGGCTGGAGCCCCGCGAAGTTCGACCAACGCGTTCAGGAAAAAGAACGCACTCTCAATACGATCGAACGCGATACCTACTACCAAAACCGCCGCGCCGACGGCTTGCGTTCCGACATCCGCGACGAGCGGCGCACCCTCCGCCGCTACGAATAAATCCCCGGCATTCCGCGGCGGAATTCTTCATCTGTTATGTCCGTCAGGGATTTCCCTTCGCGCGCGCCTTGCCGTGCTTTGCGGAGGCCCCGGCGGGAATTTGGCAGGAAACCGGATGCACCCTGGCGGATTGGCGATAGCAAATTTGAAGGTGGAAATCGTCTTGGCGGCAAGTTGTCAGGGTGGGCGGGTTTGGTGTTATTGCTTATTATTTCCAGCCTTCTGGCGCCCGCTCCGGCCCGCGCGCAGCAGGAGGACGAAGCGGCTTGGGCGCTTTGGGCCCAGGTGATGGACGAGGTGGCGGCTTCTTATTATCAGCCCATCACCGAAGCCGCTTTGACCGAGGCCGCCGTGGATTTTTGGCTGGGACGCAGCGGCCCCGCCGCGGCCAAACTGAAGCCGGCCGATTATGGTGCCGATTCCGCGGCTTCCCGCAAGGTGCTGAAGGACTTTGTCATCAAAGCTTCGACTCTCCCCGGCCGGCGCTCCACGGCTTTTGAAATGGTGGAGTCCGCCCTGGCCGAGGTGGTGGAGAAGCAGTTGAAATTCAGCCATTATTTTGTCAGTGGCGACGTGGAGGCGTTTCAAAAAGTGGATAAAGGCCAAGTCGGCCTGACACTGGAACGCGCCGAGGACGGCCGGTTTTTATGCCGCCCTTCGGAGGGCGCCGCCGCCTGGGTGGCGGGCATCCGGAAGGGGGACGAGTTGGTATCCATCGATGGCCGCTCGGTCCGCGGCATGGCACTTTTACGGGCCGGCACCTTGATCCGCGGGCCGGTCGACAGCTCTGTCAGCGTCCAAGTCCGCCAAATTTCCGGCCGCACCCTCACTGCGGAACTCCGCCGCGAAGTCCCGCCCCGCGGTGTCATTTCCCTGACCCAAGGCGCCGGAGGACCCATGATCCGGATCCCGTCCTTCACCCTGGATACCGTGAAGGAACTCAAGCCGCTCCTACAACAATTGCCGGCCAAGTCCATCCTGACCCTGGATCTGCGTGGCAATCCCGGCGGCGACACCTCCGCAGCCGTGGAGACCGCCGGTTTGTTTTTGCCTGGCGAGCGGCCCCTCACCATCGCCATCCGCCAGGCCAAGGGACAAGATACGCCGTTGATCACCAAGCAGTCCCAGATCGTCACCCTGCGCGGCGTCACCGTGCTGGTGGACGGCGGCACCGCCAGCGCCGC
>JAQGPD010000223.1 GCA_028293305.1 Verrucomicrobiales bacterium
TTGAAAAATCGAAGCACGGCAGCGTGAAACTCGGTGCCGGCCCCAGCGTCACCCACGGCACTGCCTGCCATCCGCTGGTCGTCGCCAAGATCGAAAAAGTTGCCGACAAGGAAAAAATTCCCCTGCAGCACGAATCCTCCTCACGCTACAGCGGCACGGACACGGACTCCATCTATCACATCCGTTCCGGCACCCCCAGTGCCCTTGTTTCCCTGCCTCTGCGCTACATGCACAGCGTGGTGGAATTGGTGGACCTGAAGGACGTCGAGCATGTCATCCAGCTCCTGACCGCCTTCGCCCTCAGCGTGAAACCCGACGAAGTCTTCGGCCACCGGCTCTAAGCCCCGCTCCGCACTAACTGTCAGGCAGGAACTTGGCCCGCATCCCTCAAAGCCCATGTCTTTGTGCTTCTCTGTGATCTCTGTGGCCAAATAACCCCAAAGCCGCCTTCAGTCAGGACTTGGCAGGCCGCCCCGCTTTTTCCAACAACTTTGTCAGGTAATCCAGCCGGTCCGCCACTTCCGGCATCCCCAAAACCGGCTGCCTCGACATGGCATCCCGGATGAGATTTCCGGCCACAAAATCCGCCAGATGCCCCGGGTCGGCCAATCGCGCCAGCTGCACCGCCAATTGTTTCCCGGTCGCCGTTTCCTGACGGATCATGCCCATCACCTGGTCCATCAGCACCCGGCCTTTGCGTTCCGCCAACGCGGTATCGCGGCAAACCGTGGGAACCTCCTCGATCCTTGCGATCCTGAACGGCTCATACTGTTCCCACGCCACAAAGCGCACCCGTTGCATGCCCTGCAATACCAGTTGGCTCGTCCCGTCCTCATTTCCCACACAGGCCCGCACCACGGCCGCCGTGCTGTATTCATCAATCCGGTCGTCGGATTCCACGTCCATTTCCTCATCGCCGCTGCCAGGCGTCAGGGTGCCGATGCAAAGCATGCGGTCCGTCATCAGCGCATGCTTCAGCATCGCGCGGTAACGCGGCTCGAAGATATGCAGCGGCAACAGCCCGTGCGGAAAAACATTGCACTGCTGGAGGAGCATGACGGGAACGACAGAAGGTAGATTCATCAGGAAAAGTGGCCGACACCAAAGGAACGCAGTCCCTCCCCGGCGGGATGCCCCGGACTGCGGCCCCTGCCCTGCCGTGGCTTCATCCCCCTTTCAACGGCGAACCCCAAAGAAGTCAAAACCCCCAAAGCCAAAGCCCCCAAAAGCGAAGCCCAAAACGGCACCCCCCCTAACAGCGAAGCCCAAAACGGCGAAGCCCATTGACTGCGGAGACTTGTCTCCGCTTTCCCCGGCGAAGCTTGCTGAGCAGTCTCTTTTTCCTCAACCAACAACCAACCAAAGCCCGCCACCGCCCGCCCCACCCTAACCTCACTCCACCCACCGCCGGAAAGCCTCGATCGCCTCATACTCCGCCGTCCCCAGCGAATCATAAAGCCGCGCCAAATCCCGGTTCCGCTCGCCGTCCAACAATTCCGGCAGGGTGTGCGATTGGAATTTCTGCACCGCATGCAGCTTGTGCGTGAGTTGGTCAGGACTCATCGGAATAGCCATTTGGATTTCATGCGGCCCATACTCCGACTGCTGCCCCCGGTAAAGCCACACCCGGCATTGCTCCCGCCATGGCTGCCCGGCCCTCGCCTCCCACGCCGATCGGAACGCCGCGAACGCCAGGCCCTGCACACTGCTGGGGTCCGCCAGATTTCCTGTTATATAAATCTGATGCGGCCGCAGCGTCGCCAACACCGACCCCACCGCCGTCACATCCGCCGCGCCCAGCCGGAACTGGCGATATCGACCCTCCGTATAAAACGGGAGATCCAAAAACCGGATCTGGCCAGGCTTCACCCCCAAGCTGATCGCCGCATCCCGCGCCTCCCCCCGGCGGATCAGCGCCTTCAACCGACGCAGCCGCGCGGGCGGATCGCCGAAGGGGCCTTTGACCTCGATCTCCTCCAAGATCCCGCCGGCATAACCAATCTGCTCCTTCCAGCGCTCCGGGTCCTGCTCGGAAGTTTCCAACAAAACCCTGGCAAACCGGATCGCCTCCGCATCCGTGATGCGCAGGTCCCCTCCGGTCATGTAACAAACATGGACATCGTGCCCCTGCGAAACCAGACGCTCCATCGTGCCGCCCATGCCCAACACATCGTCCTGCGGCTCCGGGGCCAGAATCAGCACCGTTTTGGGAAAAGGCGCCGCGCGCTCCGGACGCGAAGTGTCATCCGCATTCGGCTTCCCGCCCGGCCAGCCGGTGATGGTCTGCTGCTGCCGATTGAAGACCTCGATATTCAAATGATAGGCATTCCCATAACGTGTCACCAGCTCCGCCATGCCGTGCTCGTTGTATTCCCCGTCCCGCAGTTTCAGGACCGGCTTTTTTTCTGTCAGGGCCAGCCACAGCACCGCGCGCCGCGTCTCCGCGGGAGTCCATTCCGCGCGGCCCACCAGCCAGGGCAGGCGAACTCTTGTCAGGGCGCCGGATGCCCCGCGGTCCAGAAAACACCGCGCATCCGCGTGGCTTTGCAGAAAACTCGCGGACACGGCTTCGGTTTCGGGACCCTCGATGGCTTTGGCCGCGATCTCCGCCTTGTTTCCACCCCAGGCCATCATCACCAATTTCCGCGCGCGCAAAATCGTGCCCACCCCCATCGTGATCGCAAAGCGCGGCACATTCTCCTCACGCAGAAAGTCCGCCGCCGCGTCCTGACGGGTGACGATATCCAAGGGCAGCAATCTTGTCAGGGAATCCTTCGAGGAGCCCGGTTCGTTAAAACCGATGTGCCCCGTGCGGCCAATGCCCAGCACCTGAATGTCCACGCCGCCCGCCGCCTCGATCGCCGCTTCATATGCTGCGCAATGCGCGAAGACGCCGTCCAAAGGAACCGTCCCGTCCGGCAGGTGGATATTCTCCGGCTTCAAGTCGATGTGGGAAAACAACTGCTCCTGCATGAACCGGAAATAACTTTCCCGGTGGTCGCGGCTGAGACCGTAGTATTCATCCAGGTTGAAGGTGATGACCTCCGCAAAACTCAGGCCCTCCTCGCGGTGCAGCCGGATCAGCTCGCGGTAAAACGGCACCGGCGTGGATCCCGTCGCCAAACCCAATACCACGGGCCTGCCCTCGGCTTTGCGTTTCACGATCAAATCCCTCACTTCCGCCGCGAGCGCGGCGGCCGCGGACGGGGCATCGTCAAAGATGAAAGTCGGAATTTTTTCGAAGGCCTCGGTCGGGGAAGTTCTTGCGGACATGGCTGGTGGCGTGGAGAAAGGGAACGCACGACTATGAACGATTCCCCACCTCCCGCAACAACCGCCAGAACTGATACTTTACCCATCCGGGTGTTAGTCCTCATGGGTGTCAGCGGCTGTGGAAAAACCGTGGTCGGCGAAGCGGTCGCCGCCCAATGGCACGCCCGCTTTGAAGATGCCGACAAGTGGCACACGCCGGAAGCCGTGGCCAAAATGGCGGCCGGCCATCCCCTGTCCGACGCCGACCGGCTTCCATGGCTGCAACGACTCAAGACCCAAATCATCGACGCCACTCCACCCGGCGGACGAACCGTGCTCGCCTGCTCCGCACTGCGGAAATCCTATCGCGATCTCCTCCGCGCCGATGCCGGGCCGGATTTGTTATTCATCCATCTCGCCGGCCCGCAGTCGCTCATCGCCGCCCGCATGGCCGCCCGCACCGGACACTACATGCCAACCTCCCTGCTCGACTCCCAATTCGCCGCCCTCGAACCGCCGGGCGCCGAGGAAGCCATCACCGTCTCCATCGACCCGAGCATCGGGGAAATCACCGCCAACGTCCTGGCGATTCTAGGCCAGCCCGCTTGACAGCCGGATCAGGGGTTTCCATCCTCCAGCGTGCTTAGCACCCGTAGCAAGGCCCGTCCCGGCCTTGTTTCCAGCTATAAGGCCTATCCAGTTGTCCGGCCTATCCAGAACAAAACCCGGCATCCCCGGCGGAACTTGCGCTAGCCGATAACATAGACGCGGAAATGATAGCAAATCGGATCCTGATGTTGGTTTCCATCCTGGCCGGGTTGCCGAGTCTTTGAAAAGAGTCCGGGGCTCTGGATAACAAGTCCGGGACGGGCCTTGCTACTGGCCCTTGCGTTGGCATGGAACGTTGGGTTTTTCGTGTCGAAACAAAAGTGCCCCGGCGTAACATCCGCCGGGGCACCGGGGGATTTTCGTTAGAACTTGACCGTCACGCCCATGGTCGCGCCGAATCCTGGCTCATTGGAACCGGAGCCGTGGGCGCGGTATTCCTCATCCAGGAGATTGTCCAGAGACGCGGTCAGGCTGAGGTGGTCATTCACCTGCCAGCCGCCACGCAATGTGAGGAGCGTCCAACCCGGCGTGCCGTCCGCGGGGAAACGCTGCGTGTCGGCGCGCTCGCCGGAATTCAGCCGGTCCGCCTCGGAGGCGGCGGTGCACACCAACTCGCTCCAGATGCGGCGGTCCGCCGTTTGCCAGCGCACGCCCACCGTTCCCAAAAACGGCACCACGCGGCTCAGCGGCTCGCGCGTCACCCGGTCGTTGCTGCCAGGGAATTGATCAACTTCCCCTTCCGTATAACTTCCCGTGGCGAACACCGACCAATGATCATCGAACTCGTAACGGCCCGCGATTTCGATCCCCTGCACATATCCCTCGCCGCCGTTGGCTTTGCTGACTTCCACCAAATCGTCCACTTTCCGACCGGTCGGCTGACGCACGATCAGGTCGTCGATGCGGGTGTGGAAAAGACTGACATTTCCACTGAAATGTTCGGTCGTGGCCTTGGCCCCGATCTCAAAGTTCAGGAATTTTTCCGGATCAAGCCCCACGCCGGCGATTTCCAACTCCCCGGACCTCGCGATGTCCAAGCGGGAAACGTCGCTCAAATTCGGAGCGCGGAAGCCTTGGGAAACCCCGCCGAACAAGGCATAACGGTCCTGCGAGTCCAAGTCCAGCACCACCCGGCCGCTGGCGGAGAAGTCGTCCCAGGATTCTGTCAGGGAAGCTTTTTGTTTGGTGATGGGATCCTCATATTGTCCCACTTCCGCGCGGGCATGGGTGTAGCGTCCGCCCACATAGAAATGCAGCCGGTCGCCCGCCTCGATTTCATCCTGCAAATAAACACCCAGCAAATCATAGGTGCTGTCGTCACCCACCGGTCCCTGGATGGCGCGGCCATCGAAGCCTCCGCTGGCTTTGTAGGAAAGCTGGCTGCTGTCCACCGAGTCGCGGTAATAATCCACTCCATAGGTCAGGGTGCCGAAGGGCGTTTTGCTGCCCAGCTGGAGGTCCGCCCCCCAGGTGCCCAGCTCCACCCCGCTCAACTGCCGGACGCCATTGGAACGGACCCGTGTCAGGGTTTCATCCGCGGTTTGATAGGAAAGCGTCAGGGTGGCGGAGTTCAGGATGCCCTCCAGGTTCTGTCCATCCAATTTGATATAGGAAAGCGTGCGGTCCTGATCGAAGGAACGCTGGAGATCATTGCCGATGGTGGTGCCCCGCCAGGGCACTCCGAAAACAGTGGCATGGGTGCGCCACACATCGTCCTGACGCAATTGCTGGTGCACCGCCGTGAGCGCCCAGTCGGCGCTCAGTCGCGCATCGAGGCGCACATTGTAAGCCCACTGATCATAACCGGTTTTCGGCTGCCGGCCCAGGCCAGCAGCCTTCACGTCACCGAATTCACCATAGGTCCCATCCACGTGCAGGCCCCAGGCGCCGCCCGTTCCGGTGTTCAATTCCGCGTGGCCGACATTACTGTCCTCGGCCGTGGAATAACGATAGGATCCCAGTCCATTCAAAAAGGCCTGCCCCGCTTCCTCCTCCCGGAATCCGCTGGACCGCGTGAGCAGCCCGAGGGTTCCGCCGATGGCATCGCTTCCATAAAGCACGGAACCCTGGCCGGGAATCAACTCGATGCGGTCAATGGATAGCAAATCGATGGTGTTGATGTATTGATTCGGCCCCTCGCGGAAAGTGGAGTTGTTAAAGCGGACGCCATCGATCAGCGTCAAGGTGCGGAATCCCGTGAACCCGCGGATGTGGGGCGAGCCTTGCCCGTTGGATGTTTTTTGGACACTGACGCCGGGAGTCTCACGCAGGGCCTCCGGCAAAGTCCGGGGCTGGCGCTCGCTGATTTGATCCCGCGTGATTTCCCGGGCGACGAAGGGCACGTCCTTGGATTCGGCGGCAAGCCGGGTGGCGGTGACCGTCATTTCCGGCATGACTTCCGTGACCACTGCGTCAGACGCAGGCGCGGCTGGTGTGGCTGGCGCAGCTGGAGCAACAGACGGCGCGGGCGGCTTTTGGGCCGCTAGCAGCGGGGGAAATCCGAGAAACAGAATGGGGATCAGGGCAACTTTTGACATAGGCGGATGGTTTGATTCAAAGAAGGGTAACGGCACGTGGAAACGACTGAAGAGCCCGTCCTCCTGGAAGTCTTTCCGGAAATCCCGGCATTTCCCCAACCCGTCCATGCCGCGCCTTGGCATGCCGCGTCGTTTTCCGGCCCCAGCCCCTAATTTTCCCGGTTCCGGCGACGGATGAGAATCAGACCGATTCCCCCCAGACTCAGCCCGCCCGCCACCTGGGTTATGAGGTCCCCATGAGCGGCGTAAAATGTGATAGTGCCGCTGCCCGGGGAAACGGGAACCTGGAAGGCGGCCTCGGTGAATGAAGGCACCCGCCACACCATTCCTTCCGGTGACACCATGGCCGAGACGCCGGTGTTCGCACTGCGCACCAGAGTGCGATGCAGTTCGGGCGCCCGCCAGCGGGCATTGGCGAAGTGCATCTCCGTGGCCGGGCTTTGCAGAAACCAATTGTCATTCGTGACATTCACCAAAACCTGCGGCTCCGCCCTGACGAATTTTCTCGCATGCTCGCCTATCGTATCCTCAAAGCAAACCAGCGGGGCCAGACTGAAATTCTGTCCCTTCAGGGAAATGGGATCCAAGGATGTGCCCCGCGAAAAATCCATGGGAATCAGCCCGCCCAACATGGTCTCGAAAATCGGAATTTCCTTCCGGAATGGAATGAACTCACCGAACGGCACGAGGCGGACTTTGGGATGCAGCACGTGATTTTCCGTGGTGCCGCGCATGGCCACCACGCTGTTATAGAGCTTTCCCCATTCCTCATGATCCGCGCCGGTGACCAGGGTGATATCCCCCTGAGCCAACTGATCCTTGAAGGCGCCGCCCGCCACCATTTCATCAAAAAATCCCGGCACCGCGGACTCCGGCCACACCACCAAATCCGGCTTCGGCGCCGCCCTGGCCAAGGCCTCATCGGTCTGGGCGACCAAATCAAAATATCGTTTCCGCTGCACCTCCGGATCGGGCGAAAGCTTTTCCGCCATGGTGACATTCGGCTGCACCAGCAGCACATGGACCACCTTCCCGTCCGTCGCCGGCTTGCTTAAAATCAATGCATCATCCAAGGCGCAGCGCACCTCCGCCACGGTGCCCAGGACCACTGCCACCCCCAGAAAAACGCCGGCCGCGCGCCGTGATTTTCCGCTCAATCTCCATATCATGCCCACCAGCACGGAAACGACCACCACGATCATGGACAGCCCCGTGACGCCCGTCACCGACGATAAAGCCCGCATCCCGTGACTGGGAAAAAGCGGGACGCCCAGTCCGTTCCACGGAAATCCTGACAATGCCACCGTCCTCACCCATTCCAGCCCGCCCCATGCCCCGGCAGGAACCAGGACCCTCACTGACAATCCGCCCCAACTCTCTTCTCCGCGAAGCCCCAGCCACGAAACCACTCCCAGAAAAACCGCCGGATAAAGCGCCAGGTAAGCACAGAGCGCCAACATGCCCGGCAAGGTGACATGTTGGATCCACCACAGCGTGGCCGTGAAAAAAACCGCTCCGAAAATCCACCCCAACCGAAACCCCCGCCAAAACCGGCGCCCCTTCCGCACC